>JAIUNH010000162.1 GCA_020161965.1 Pseudomonadota bacterium | reverse complement strand
CGGTCAGCGCGCGGATGCGGTCGCGATACATCGCGGCCGTCTCGAAATCCATCGCGTCGCTGGCCGTCTGCATTTTGGCGGCGATTTTCTCCTGCGCGTCGCGGCTGCGTCCGTCGAGAAACGCTTTGGCTTCGCCGATCAGCGTCGCGTAATCCTCTTTTGTGATGCGCCCCACGCAGGGCGCCGAGCAGCGCTTGATCTGATAGAGCAGGCACGGCCGCGTGCGCGTGGTGAAGATCGAATCGTTGCAGCTGCGCAAAAGAAACGCGCGCTGCATCGCCGTCAGCGTCTGATTGACCGACCCGGCCGAGGCGAAGGGGCCGTAATAGCTGCCCTTGCGGTCGCGGCTGCCGCGATGCTTGGTCACTTGCGGAAAATCGTGATCTTCGATCAGCGCGATATAGGGAAACGATTTGTCGTCGCGCAGCAGCACGTTGAAGCGCGGCTTCAGGCGCTTGATGAGATTGCTTTCGAGCAACAGCGCCTCGACCTCCGTATGGGTCGAGACGATCTCCATCTTGCGCGTCTCCGCCACCATGCGCAGCAGGCGGTGCGGCATGCGGTGGAACTGCAAATATTGCGAGACGCGGCGTTTGAGATTGCGCGCCTTGCCGACATAGAGCGCGTCGCCCTTCGCATCGAGCATGCGATAGACGCCCGGCGTGCCGGGCATCGTCGTCAACGCGTCGCGCAGCACCGTCGCCCCTTGGGCGGCGGCGGCGGGCGGTTCGTCGAAGACGATGTCGTCGGCGTCGGTCTCGCGCATGGCGCTTGCGTTAGCCTTCTCAGCGACTTGGTTCAAGCTGTGGCCGATGGGCCGCAGCGCTGCACGTTCCGCAAGCAGCGAATTTGCGGCGCTTTCGCTATCCACGGAACCTGTGGATAAGTTTGTGGAGAATGCCGCCTCGAACCCGTCGAATCGGCCATTCTCAACGGCTCTCAACGGCTTGCTACGTTTTTAGGCAGTAATTCCTAAGCCTTTGGAATTCTTGAATACCCGCCGCAAATTATGTCAGCGGATGGTAACCTTTGATTCAGAATTGGCGGTTTTCCGCCGTTTTTGTGACAGTCGCGGCCCTGTGTGCACAACTGCAGGGGTGCGGGATTATCCGCGTTTCCGTTGGATTTCCACGCCCACGGCCGCCGCATCGGGAACGATATCGAGCTTCTCGACCCGGACGCGGACCTCGCGCGCATCGGCCGGGCCCAGGCAAATTTCCGCCACGCGCTCGGCCAGCGTCTCGACCAGATTGATATGGCCGGAATCGACGAAGGCGCGGATATCGTCGATCAGGAAATCGTAGCGCACGATCTCGCCGATCTTGTCGTCGGCGATCGGATGATCGACGACCGCGAGCTCGACATTGATCCGCACGCGCTGGCGATTGCCGGTCTTCTCGCGGCGGAACACGCCGATATTCGCTTGCAGCACCAGATCGCGGATCAGCAGAAGACGCGTGTTCATTCGTCGAGACCTGCTTTGCCTGCCGGGCTCCAATTCAAATGCTGGCCGCCATCCAGCGCCAGCATCTGACCGGTGAAAGACGGGCTTGCCAGGATGAAGCGCAACCCCGCCGCCATTTCGTCGAGCGTGGCGCCACGCTTCAACGGCACGCTTGCCACTTGCGCGTCGAACTGCGCTTGGCTTTGGCGCGGCGAGGGCAAAGTCGGGCCCGGCCCGATCGCCGCGACGCGCACGCGCGGGGCCAGCGCCAACGCCAAAGTTTGCGTCAGCGTCCACAGGCCCGCTTTGGACAGCGTGTAGCTCACGAAATGCGGCGTCAGGTTCCACACGCGCTGATCCAGCAGATTGATCGCCACACCTTCCGCACCCGGCGGCAAGCGGCGGGCGAGTTCCTGGATCAACACGAAGGGTGCGCGCAGATTGGCTTCGAGATGCGCGTCCCAACTGGCGCGCGTCGCGTCGCCGATTTCGTCGCGCTCGAACAGCGAGGCGTTGTTGACCACCACGCCCAGCGGCCCGATTGCGTCATGCGCGGCGTTCGCGAGATTCTGAACGTCGTCTTCTTTGGCGAGATCGGCTTGCAGCGCCACGCCGCCGATTTCGCGCGCGAGCGCTTCCGCTTCCGCGCGGCTGGTCGAATAATGGATCGCGACCTTGAAGCCGTCCTGCGCCAGCGTGCGCGCGAAAACGGCGCCCAGGCGCTTGGCCGCACCGGTGACGAGGGCCGTCCGGGGGATGGCGGGGGAAATCATGCGCCGGAATTAGCCCTTGGGCGCGATGCGCGCAACTGCCAAACGCCGATCAGGATCGCGGGGATCGTCGCCAGCGCATAGGCGTTGGCGTAGCTGCCGGTCGCCAGCACGATCGCCGCGAAGGCGGAGGGCAGGATCGCCACGCCGCCGAAGGTGAACAGGCCGCTCGCGCCGACGATTTCGCCGGCCCGCGCCGGGCCGACGCCGCGCGCCAGCTCGCTCAAAAACACGCCGTTCCACGACATGGCGGTGCCGCCGAAGCACCCGGCGAACAGCGTCAAGACGGGCAGCGGCAAATGCCCCGCGCCGAAGGCGATGATCACGCCGAACACGCCCATCGCGATGCCCAGCCACCCGATCACTTGCGCCGGTTTGCCGGTGCGATCGGCGACGATGCCCCACACGATGCGCCCGACCGCCCCCATCGTCAGCGCCACGGCCAGCACGAATCCGGCGGTGACGATATCGAGGGCGGCGGCTTCGATCAGGAACACGATGGTGAAGGTCGACATCACGCCTTGCAGCCCGCCATAGGCGAGCGACAGGAACGACAGGCGGCGCAAATCGGGGTCCGTCAGCAATGTCCGCATCGGCTGGAACAGTGCCGCGCGTAGCGACGGCGCGCGCGCGATCAAGGCGCCTTCGTCCATCTTCCGGCGCAAAGGCGCCACGGCCAGCGCCATCGCCAGCACCAGCGCGCCGGAAAGGGCGCAGGCTTCCCGCCAGCCCAGCGCCAAAGCGAGCGAGGGCAGCAGTGCCGCCGCCAGCATATTGCCGGCCGGCACGCCGGTTTGCTTGATCGAGAAAATCAGGTTGCGATAGCGATCGGCGCCGCTGCGCGACAAGATCACCGACGAAGCCGGCGTCGTCGGACCGTAGCCCAAAGCGGCGAGGAAACCCGCCAGGACGAAACCCCAAACCGTGCCGATCGAAATCGCGAACAGCGACAGCGCCGAGAACACCAAGCAAAGCTGGCTCGTCCCCATCGCGCCGAAACGCTGCAGCCAAGCGCCCGATGTCGCCGTCACGATCGCGGACAGCGCGTAGACATAGGCGACATAGATCCCGACGAAGGCGGGCGGCAAATCCAGCGCGTCGGTCGCCAAGGGCGCGATGACGGGGCCGGACAACCCCGCCCCCGAAACCGCGGCTTGAATGGCGAAGGTGACCGCGACGGTCGCGACGAGGCCGTTCACTTCCGCGCACCGCCCCGTTGCGGGCGGCGCGCGCGGCCTTTGCGCGAATTGACGGCACCGGCGGTGGAGCGCGGCTTGGGCGCGCCCGGTCCGGACTTGTAGGCGGCTTGCGCGCCCTCGGACACGCCCGACGGCAATTCCAGTTCGAAGGATTCCAGGCGCTTGATCTCGTCGCGCAGGCGCGCGGCTTCTTCGAATTCCAGATCGGCGGCGGCTTCGCGCATCCGCGCTTCGAGGTCGCTGATATGGGCGCGCAGATTATTGCCCACGAGATGCGCCACACCGTCGTCGCCGGTATCGACCGTCACGCGGTCGCGCTCGTAGACCGAGGCGAGCACGTCGCCGATCTTCTTGCGCACGCTTTCGGGCGTGATGCCGTTGGCTTCGTTGTAGGCGACTTGCTTGGCGCGCCGTCGCTCGGTCTCGGCCAAGGCCGCCTTCAGCGAATCGGTCATCTTGTCGGCATAGAGCAGCACGCGGCCGTCGACGTTGCGCGCCGCGCGGCCGATCGTCTGGATCAACGACGTGCGCGACCGCAAATAGCCTTCCTTGTCGGCGTCCAGAATGGCGACCAGCGCGCATTCGGGAATGTCGAGACCTTCGCGCAGCAGGTTGATGCCGACCAGCACGTCGAAGGCGCCCAAGCGCAGATCGCGGATGATCTCGATGCGCTCCAGCGTTTCGACGTCCGAATGCAGATAGCGCACGCGCACGCCGTTTTCGTGCAGATACTCGGTCAGATCCTCGGCCATGCGCTTGGTCAGCGTGGTGACCAAAGCGCGCATGCCTTTGCGCGCCACTTCGCGCAATTCGCCCAGCAGATCGTCGACCTGGCGTTCGGTCGGGCGGATCTCGCAAGTCGGGTCGATCAGGCCGGTCGGGCGAATGACCTGTTCGACGAACACGCCGCCCGTGCGCTCCAATTCCCAATTGCCCGGCGTCGCCGACACGAACAGCGATTGCGGGCGCATCGTGTCCCACTCTTCGAATTTCAGCGGGCGGTTATCGATGCAGGACGGCAGCCGGAAGCCGAATTCCGACAGCGTCGATTTGCGCATGTAGTCGCCTTTGAACATGCCGCCGATCTGCGGCACCATCACATGGCTTTCGTCGACGAATAGCAGCGCGTTCTTGGGCAAATATTCGAACAAAGTCGGCGGCGGCTCGCCGGGTTTGCGCCCCGTGAGGTAGCGCGAATAGTTTTCGATGCCGGCGCACGACCCCGTCGCCGCCATCATCTCGATATCGAACGTCGTGCGTTGTTCGATGCGCTGGGCTTCCAGCAGCTTGCCCGCCTTGTTGAGTTCGGCGAGGCGGTCTTTGAGATCGATCTTGATCTGGCTGATCGCCTGATCGAGCGTGGGCTGCGGCGTGACGTAGTGCGAATTGGCGTAGAGCTTGGCTTCCTTCAGCTCCGCCTTTTTCTCGCCGGTCAGCGGATCGAATTCCCAGATCGCCTCGATCTCGTCGCCGAACAGCGACACACGCCAAGCGCGATCCTCGTAGTGCGCGGGGAAAATCTCCACGCCGTCGCCGCGCGCGCGGAACGTGCCGCGCGCGAACGCGGCCTCGTTGCGTTTGTAATGCAGCTTTACCAATTCGCGCAGCAGATCGTTGCGGTCCAAGCGCTGGCCCTGCTTGATCGTCAGCGTCATCGACGAATAGGTTTCGACCGAGCCGATACCGTAGATGCACGACACGGAAGCGACCACGATCGTATCGGGCCGTTCGAGCAAGGCGCGCGTCGCCGAATGGCGCATGCGATCGATCTGCTCGTTGATCGAGCTTTCCTTCTCGATATACGTGTCGGTGCGCGGCACATAGGCTTCGGGCTGGTAATAGTCGTAATAGCTGACGAAATATTCGACCGCGTTGTTGGGGAAGAAGCTCTTGAACTCCCCGTATAACTGCGCAGCCAGCGTTTTGTTCGGCGCCAGAATCAGCGCCGGGCGCTGCAAATTCTGGATCACATGCGCCATGGTGAAGGTCTTGCCCGAGCCGGTGACGCCCAGCAGCACCTGATCGCGATCGCCCTTCAGCAAACCGTCGGTGATCTGGTTGATCGCCTGGGGCTGGTCGCCTGCCGGCTTGAAATCGGACACGACTTCCAGCCGCGCGCCCATGCCGCCGGTCTCGTCCGACAAGGGCGGGGCGGGATTGATTGTGTAATCGGGCGGCGGGGCGGAAATTTTCTGGATCGGCATGGGCCCGGGGAATTTAAACCCCGGGCCGCGCCGGTCAATGCGTCGTTTTCTACAAGCTGACCTGCGCGCCGATTTCCACCACGCGCCCCGCCGGAATGCGGAAATAATCCGTGGCGCCGACGGCGTTGCGCGACAGGAACATGAAGATTTTGCGCTGCCAGCCGGGCAAGGCGCCGCGTTCGGCGGCGGTCAACGCCCGGCGCGACAGCACGAACGACGTGGTCATCACGTCGAAATCGAGGCCTTGGCCGGAAAGCTCGGCCAGCGCCTTGGGCACGTCGGGTGCTTCCATGAAGCCGAAATTCAACGTGACCGACGCGAAGCGGTCGTCGAGCATTTTGACCTTCGCGCGTTCGGCCGGTGCCACGCGCGGGATCGGCGCCGTCGCCACGGTCAAAATCACCACGCGCGCATGCAGCGACTTGAAGTGCTTCAGCGTGTGGAGCAGCGCCACGGGGGCCGCGTCTTGGTTGCCGGTGAGATAAACGGCCGTGCCGGGGGCGGTCAGCGGCGGGCGGTCGCGCATCGATTGCATCAGCGTGTCGAGCGGCAGGGACGCGTCCTTGTCCTTCGCCGCCAGCACCGCCGTGCCGCGCATCCAGACGCGCATGATCGCGACCAACGCGGCGGCGACCAGCAGCGGCACGAAACCGCCTTCCAGAACCTTGGTCATATTGGCTCCTAAGAAAATCGTATCGACGGCGAGGAAGGGCAGGAACACGGCGGCGGCGGCCCAGAGCGGCCAGCGCCACAGCCCGCGCGCGACGACGAAAGCAAGCAGCACCGTTACGATCATCGTGCCGGTCACCGCGATGCCGTAAGCGGCGGCAAGGCCCGAAGACGAGCGGAACGCGAGGACCAGCGCGATCACGCCGACGAGCAGCAGCCCGTTCACCAGCGGCATGTAGATCTGGCCCTCCAGCGATTCCGATGTGTGGCGCACATCCATGCGCGGCAGAAGTTTGAGCTGGATAGCCTGGCGCGTGAGCGAATAGGCGCCGGTGATCACCGCTTGGCTGGCGATGATCGTCGCGGCGGTGGCGATCGCCACGACCGGGATCAGCGCCCATTCGGGATACATCAGGAAGAACGGGTTCTCGGCCGCCTGCGGGTTGCGCAGCACCAAGGCGCCTTGGCCGAAATAATTGAGCGCCAAAGCCGGAAACACGACGCTCGACCACGCGAAGCGGATCGGCCCGCGCCCGAAATGGCCAAGATCGGCGTAGAGCGCTTCCGCCCCCGTCACCGCCAGGAACGCAGCACCCAGAATGGCGAAAGCGATCGCCGGGCCTTCCTTGGCGAAGGCGACGGCATGGCGCGGATCGAGGGCGGCGAGGATCGCGGGCTCCGCCGCGATCGACGCGATCCCGCCCAGCGCCAAGGCGGCGAACCAGACCAGCGTGATCGGGCCGAACCAGCCCGCGACGGCGGCCGTGCCATGGCTCTGTGCGGCGAAGAGCAGCACGATGATGGCGAGCGTGATCGGCACGACGTAAGGTTCGAACGCCGGTGTCACCAGATTCAAGCCTTCGACCGCCGACAGGACCGAAATCGCAGGCGTGATCATCGCGTCGCCGTAGAACAAGGCGGCGCCCAGCGCGCCAAGAATCGCGAGCCCCGTCGCCGCGCGCGGGCCCGACACGCGCTTGGCGAGGGCGAGCAGCGACAGCGTGCCGCCTTCGCCCGCATTGTCCGCGCGCAGCAGCAGCACGACGTATTTCAGCGTGACGATGAAGCTCAGCGCCCAGAAGATCAACGACACGGCCCCCAGAGGCCCGGCCGCGTGGCCGCCGGCGGCGAGCGATTCGCGCAGCGCGTAGATCGGCGAGGTGCCGATATCGCCATAGACGACGCCGATCGAGCCGAGCGACAGCGCGAGGAAACTTGTTTTGGGCGAAACGGAAGCGGATCCGGACATGGATGAACCTGCCTTGGGGTGAAGTGGCGGGTTCACCCTCGCGCCGATGCGCATAAAGCCGCGATGGGGATGCGCGGGCCCCCGCATAAGGATTGCGTAAAGAATGTGGACTTGGGCGCTCCGACCGGGCGAAATCGCCCTTATGACGCGCATCGCGGGATTGTCGGTCGTTTACGTGGCGTTCGCCGCTCTCGCGGCGTTCGCGGCCGGCGACGCATTGCCGCCGACGAGCGTGCCCATGCTGTTCCTGGTCGCGGTGATCGCGGCGGCGGCGCAATTCGGGCTTCGTGCCGGGATCGGCACGGCGCTGCTGGGTTTCGTCGTCTGTAATTTCCTG
>JAIUNH010000161.1 GCA_020161965.1 Pseudomonadota bacterium | reverse complement strand
AACGCCGCGCTGAAGCGCAATCCCGGCCGCAAACCGGTCGAGGAAGCGATCGCGGCCCTGCGCCGCACGCTCGCTTTGCCGTTCGACGAAGCGTTGGCCCAGGAACGCGCCGCGTTCCAGGAATTGCGCCAAGGCGATGAAGCGGCGGCCTTGCGCCATCTGTTCTTCGCCGAGCGCGAAAGCGCCAAGATCGACGGCGTCTCGTCCGACGCCGCGATTGCGGTCCGCCGCATCGCCGTGATCGGGGCCGGCACGATGGGGGCGGGTATCGCCGCCGCCTGTCTTGCCGCCGGTTACGAAACGCGATTGATCGATATCGATGCCGCTTCGTTGGCGCGCGGGACCGCACGTATCGCCGATATTGCCGCCCAAGACGTTGCCAAAGGCCGCATCTCCGCCGATGGCGCCGCCGAACGCGCGAAGCGGCTGACGGCCGCCACGATTCTTGCCGACGCGGCCGATTGCGATCTCGCGATCGAAGCGGTGATCGAGGATATGGCGATCAAACGACGCGTGTTCGGCGAATTGGATGCGATCCTGCCCGCGCACGCGATTCTGGCGTCGAACACCTCCTACCTAGACCTCGACGTCATCGCCGCCGCAACCAAGCGGCCGGAATCGGTCGTGGGCTTGCATTTCTTCAGCCCCGCGAACGTGATGCGCCTGCTGGAGATCGTGCGGGGTGCGAAGACCGGAACGCCGGCGCTGGCGACGGCGCTCGTGGTCGCGAAGAAACTCGGCAAGCTGCCGGTCGTCGCGCGCGTGGGCGAAGGCTTCATCGGCAATCGCATCTATTCGGCCTATCGCCGGGAATGCGAGATCATGGTCGAGGACGGGGCGGCCCCCGCCGAGATCGATGCGGCGTTGACCGGCTACGGCTTCAAAATGGGCCCCTTCGCGGTGTGGGACATGTCGGGCCTCGATATCGCCTGGCATACGCGCCAGCGCTTGATCGCCGAAGGCAAAGCGCCGACGCGTGCCTTGCCGCTGCTCGACCGGCTTTACGAAGCCGGGCGTTTAGGTCGCAAGACCGGCGGCGGCTGGTACGATTACCCTGCGGGAACGCCTTCGCCGATCGTCGCCGCGATGATCGACGAACGCCGCCGGGAACTGGGCGGCAACGCGGTGCCGATCTCGGCCGAAAAGATCGTCGCCCGCGTTCTGGCCGCGATGACCGCCGAGGCCGAAGCCGTCCTCGACGACGGCATCGCCGCGCGCGCATCCGATATCGATCTCGTGATGGTCAACGGTTACGGCTTTCCCGCGCATAAAGGCGGGCCGCTGTTCCAGATCGAAGCGTCGCGCCGTGGCTAACCCGCCGCGCGGCGGCGCCGGACGGGCACCAACCGCGGCAATTCGCTGCGGCACAACTCGGTCGTGCGCATGATGTGCTCGTTGCCCAAGCGCACCGCACGTTCGACGTCGCGCGCCACCGCCGCGTCCATGATCGCACGGTGTTCGTCGGGATGGACGCGTTCCTGCGCGTCGCGCGCGCCACGACCGATCCGGCGATAGCGATCGGCCTGATCGAAGAGCTGTTCGCAGAACGCGATCATCCAGCGCGAGCCGCAGGCCTCGATCAGGCTGCGATGGAAGGCCCGATGCGCGGCCTCCCACGGCTCGTTGACTTGCTCCGACGGGCCGCGATCGATGCGCGACAAACGGTGATAGGCGATCAACACGCCTTCCTCCCACGCGGCGTCGCCATGCGCGATCGACTCGCGCAGTGCGCGCTCGTTCAGCCAGCAGCGCGTGCGCGACAGCTCGTCCAGATCCTGTTCGCTGACCGGCATCACCGAGAAGCCGCGCAGATCGCTCTGCCGCACCAGACCTTCGCTCGACAGACGGTTCAGCGCCTCGCGCACCGGGCTCAGCGCCACGCCGAAGCGTTCCGCCAATTGGCGCACGCGCAACCGCTCCTCGGGCGCGAAGGCGCAGGCGATGATCTCGCGTCGCAATCGATCGGCGATCACCGACGCCATCGTTTCGCGGGCTTCCGGATCGGCGCTCGGCCCGTTCGTTTGAGGTTCGTTGCGCATCAAATGGCCTCTTCCCCGCCTTCTATACATTAATACAGCGCCGTTCCGGACAGCATCAAAATAATCGAGCATTTTATGTTTTAATGAAAATAATCGATCATTTTGTTGACTCCGCCGGGATCGAATGATGTAATTCCGCCACCCGAAACGGGAAAACCGAAAAAATGGGCGCGGCGACGGCGATTTTGGCCCTCGATCGCCCCCACATGGGAGGGACCCGATGCCCAAGACCGCTCGTAACGTCGTCTCGCGCCGCCGCCTTCTGCAAGCCGCCGGTGCCGCCCCGATCCTCGCGGCGACGCCGAATTTCTGGGATTTGCGCCACGCCCAAGCCGCCGACGGCAAGCCGCTGGTGGTCGCGATCGGCACCGATATCGTGTCGATGGACCCCGACAAATACGCGAGTTGGAACGACTACTGGGCTTACGGCAACATGTTCGAAGGCCTGCTGGTTCCCGGCGACAAGGGCGATCTGGAGCCGGGTCTGGCCGAGAAGGTCGAGCCGAGCGCGGACGGCCTGTCCTATCGCTTCACGCTGCGCGCGGGCGTCAAATTCCATAACGGCGACCCGGTCACGACCGACGACATCGTCTTCAGCTTGAAGCGCACGCTGGATCCCGCGACGCGCGCGCAACGCGCGATGCTGCTCGGCGAGAATCTCGAAGGGATCGAACCGATCGACCAACGCAGCTTCGTCGTGAAACTGAAGCGCGTCGATTCCCAGACGCTGCAAAAGCTCGGTCTCTACTGGCACGTGAAGCCGAAGAAATACATCGAGTCCGTCGGCGACGAAGCCTTCGCACGCAATCCGGTCGGCACCGGCCCCTTCCAGTTCGTCGAGCGCAAGCCGGGCGAATTCTTCCGCATCCGCGCCTTCGCCGATTACTGGGGCCGCAAACCCAAATCGTCGGAAATCGTCGTGCGCGTCGTGCCGGAGGAACAAGGCCGCCTCGCCCAGGTCATGGCCGGCGAAGCCGACGTCGCCACACCCGTCTCGCCGATCATCGCCGCGCGCATGGGCAACGGGCCGATCAACGTCGCGCGTGTGCCCGCCTTCCTCAACGTCGTGATCAAGTTCAACTACAACCACCCGGAAGCGTCCAAGCGCCTCGTCCGGCAGGCGATCAGCCACGCCATCGACAAGGAAGCGATGCTGAAATCGATCATGATGGGCTATGCCGGCGGCCAGGAATTGTGGTGCACCGACGCGCAACCCGCCTGCTCGACGGCCGGCGTCAATTCCTACAAATACGATCCCGCGCGCGCGCGGCAATTGCTGGAGGAGGCGAAGTTCGACTTCAGCAAGCCGTTCCGCTTCGTCGGCCAAGCACCCGGTCGCGTGGCCGCCAGCAAGGAAACCTGCGAAGCGATCGCCGAGTATCTCAAGCGCATCGGCGTACAGGTCGACCTGCAGATCCTGGAATTCGGCGCGTGGAACGCGATCCTCAACGCGCGCCACCCCAAAGATCCCAATGTCGGCATGATCTTCGCCACCTCGCCCGATCCTTCGCGCGACGTCGCCTACAAGCTGCAGGTCAACACGACATCGGGCGCCGTCCCGTCCTGGGTCAAGGACGAGGAGAACGACCGTATGCTCGCGAAGATCGACGGCTTCACCGACATGAAAGAGCGCGACGCTTTCATGAATTCGATCCTGCGCCGCCAGCACGACGAAGCCTTCGTGCTGCCGTTGTGGTCGAACGACACGCTCTACGCGACCAAGAAATCGGTGCGCTTCTCGGTGCCGCCTTATTATCCGTTCACCATTCTGCGCGACATCGAGAATGGCTGACGGTTCCGCGATGCGCCCGATCGGGCGTCGCGGACCGGCGGTATCGGCAGTCGGCCTGGGATGCAGCAATTTCGGCACCCGGGTCGACGGCGCCGACGCCGAAAGGCTGGTGCATGGCGCCGTCGATCTGGGCGTCACGCTGTTCGACGTCGCCGACAATTACGGCAAGCGCCGGGCCGAACAAGTGCTCGGCTCCGCTTTGGGGGCGCGGCGCAAACATGTCGTCCTGGCGACCAAGTTCGGATCGCAGATGGACGATGCGGGAAAGCTGAAAGGCGCTTCGCGCGGCTACGTGATGGCGGCGGTCGAGGCGAGTCTCAAACGGCTCAACACCGACTGGATCGATCTCTATCAGCTCCACCATCCCGATCCCGACGTGCCGCTCGACGAGACTTTGCGCGCACTCGACGATCTTACCCGCCAAGGCAAGATACGTTTCGCGGGATGCTCCAATCTGCCCGCGACGCAAATCGCCGACGCGGCCGGCACCGCGCGCGCGGCGAAGCTGGCCGGCTTCGTCGCCTGCCAAGACGAGTATTCGCTGCTGGCGCGCGACGCCGAAGCCGATCTGATTCCCGCGATACGCGAGGCCGATATGGGCTTGCTGCCCTATATGCCGCTGGCCGGCGGGCTGCTGACCGGACGTTTCGAAGCCGGCATGCCGCCGCCGCCCGACACGCGCCTCGCCGTCGCGCAAACACTGCGCATGAAGTTCAAATTCATGCGCCCCGCCAGCGAAGACCGCGTCGAAGCGTTGCGCACCCTCGCGCGCCAAAGCGGGCGCCGCTTGCTGGAACTGGCGATCGGTTGGCTGCTGTCGCGGCCCGTCGTCGCGTGCGTGGTCGCGGGCGCCAGCAAGGTCGAGCAAGTCGCGGCGAACGTCGCCGCCGCGCGCGTCAAGCTGACGCAGGACGAATTGGACGCGCTGGACAGGTGCACCGCATGACCGCAATGAACAAAATCGCCCTCGCGCCGACGACACTGCCCGATACCAAACCGCTCGACTATATCGACGCCGCGATCGCGGGTGGCTACGACGCCGTGGGTCTGCGGCTGGTGAAATCGCCGGGCCTTCCGTACCATCCCGTCCTCGGCGATGCGCCGCTGATCGCGGAGATGAAGCGCCGTCTTGCCGGATCGGGTCTGCAAGTCATCGACATGCTGAGCTGCTATTTGCAGCCGGACACGAAGGTCGCGGACTTCGAACCCTATTTGGCGCTGGGCGCCGAATTGGGTGCAAGCCACGTTCTGACGATGGGCACCGACGCCGATTGGTCGCGGCTAGTCGACAATTTCGCGAAGTTCTGCGACCTCGCCGCGCGCTATCGCTTGGTCGCCACGCTGGAGCCGGCCGTCCATCGGCCCTTGGCGAGCATCAAGCAAAGCGTTCAGCTCGCCCGGCAGTCCGGCCGCGACAACGTCGCGGTCTGCGTCGATCCGTTGAACTTCATCCGCGCGGGCGAAAAGCCGGACGATCTGCGCGCCATCGATCCCAAGCTTCTGCCTTATGCGCAGGTTTCCGACGGTCTGCTCGGGCCCGGTGAACCGGACCCCGCCTTGCTGGGGCGCATGGGGCCGAACCAGCGCCGTTTGATCGGCGAAGGCGTCATTCCGATGACGGAAATTCTCGACGCGCTGCCCGCCGGCATTCCGCTCAGCATCGAATTGCCGAACCAGACCGATCGCGTTTACGCGGCGGGCGATTGGGCGCGCGTGACCGTCGCCAATGTGCGCGGCTTCCTGTCGGGCTATTACGCGGCGAAGGCGCGCAAATGAACGAACTCTATCTCGCGCCCACGACCTTGATGCACACGCCGCCGCTGGAATTCCTGATGGCGGCCGAAAAGGCGGGCTATGACGGCGTGGGCTTGCGCCTCTATCGCTCGCCCAATCTGCCCTATTTCCCGATCGTCGGCGACGACGCCCTGATCGACGCGATAAAGGCGATCCTAGCGCGCTCGAAGATGCGCGTTCTCGATCTTCTCAGCTTCTACATGCTGCCGACGACCGACCTCGCCGATATGGGCAAGGCCTTGGCGGTCGGCGCCGAATTCGGCGCGCGCTATGCGATCGTGCAGGGCAACGATCCCGACTGGGCGCGCATGCGGCGCAATTTCATGGAATTCTGCGATCGCGCGGCCGATAACGGCATGATCGCGGCGCTGGAATTCATGCCCGCGCGCAGCTTGTCGAATTTGGAACGGGCGCTGCGGCTGATCGAGGAAAGTGGGCGATCCAACGCGATCATCTGCATCGATCCGTTGCATCTGATCCGCTCGGGCGGGACGCCCGCAGCACTCGCCAAGGTCGATCGTAAGCTTCTGCCCTACGCCCAATTGACCGACGGCCTCGTGGCGCCCGGCGAAGCCGATCCTATGAAAATCGGCCGCGCGGAAATGGGCCCCGGTACGCGCGCCTTGCCGGGCGAAGGCAATCTACCGCTCGCCGCGATCCTCGACGCCTTGCCCGCCGGGCTGCCGCTCAGCGTCGAACTCATGCCCCCAGAGGGCGCGCCTGTCGTCCCGGAGGTCTGGGCGAAACACGCCATCGACGTCACGCGCCGGTACATGTCCGCGCGCGCCGCGGTTTCGGGCTGACAACGGAGAATCGGAAAGTCCGAGATGCTTTATTTCGTTGTTCGACGATTGGGGGAGACGCTGGTGACGCTGCTGCTCGTCACCATGATCGTCTTCTGTCTGGCGCGACTGACCGGCGATCCAACCCCGCTGCTGCTCGCCCCCGAAGCGACCGAGGAAATGCGTCAGGCTTTCCGCGAGTACTACGCGCTCGACCGCAGCGTTTTCGAGCAATACGCGATCTTCATCGCCGATGTCGCGAACGGCCAGTTCGGCGAATCCTTCCGCTTCAAGGAACCCGCCATCGACATCGCGCTGCAAGCGGTGGGGCCGACGCTCAAACTCACCGCCGTTGCGATGGCGCTGTCGATCGCCGTCGGCTTGCCGCTGGGTCTCGCGGCGGCCGCCAGCCGAAACGAAGCGGTGAAGGAGTTCGTCAACGGATTGGCGAGTCTCGGCCAGGCGATGCCCGCCTTCTGGGTCGGATTGATGCTGGTGTCGCTGCTGGCGCTGGAGTTCGGCTTGCTGCCGACCTCGGGCTACGGCGCACCGCGGCATTACGTGCTGCCGGCATTGACCCTGTCGATCCCGACCGGTGCGGCGATCGCCGGATTGACGCTGGCGAACGTGGAGGAAGCGTTGAAGAGCGACTTCATCCGCATGGAGCGTGTGCTGGGGCTTTCGGCATCGCGTATCGTGCTCAAACACGCCTTGCGTAACGCGTCGCTGCCGATCGTCACTTATTTGGGGCTGCAGTTCGGGTTGATCTTGAGCGGCGCCATCGTCACCGAACGCATTTTCGCGTGGCCCGGCATCGGCCAGCGCGTGGTCGAAGCGATCCTGAACCGCGACTATCCCGTCGTGCAGGCCATCGTCGTCCTGACCGCGTTCCTGTTCATGATGATCAATCTGCTCGTCGATCTCGTCTATCTCTTCCTCGATCCGAGGCTGCGCAAATGAGCGCGGGCACCCCGACCGGATTTTTCGGCTGGACGGCAAAGGCTCGACGCGCGGGCGGCGTGCCGCCGATCGCCCTCGCGATTTGCGCGTTCATGATCGCCGCCGCGACAATCGGCGAGTATTTCGCGCCTTATGCGAAGGATGCCGTGTCGCTGGCCGACAGTCTTTTGCCGCCCGCGTGGCAAAATGGCGGCGGTCTCGGCCATCTGCTCGGCACCGATCAATTGGGGCGCGACACGTTGAGCCGATTGATCGCGGGCGCGCGCGTGTCCCTGTTCACCGCCGCCGCCGCGACGATCATCGGCGGTGCCATCGGCGTCATGGTCGGGCTGATCGCGGGCTATGCCGGCGGGATCGTCGAATCGATCGCGATGCGCTTGGTCGACGCGTTTTTGGCCGTGCCTTTCGTACTTATGGCGCTGGCGGTCGTGGCGGCGCTGGGTTCGGGCTTCGCGAATATCGTCCTGGTCATCATCATCACCAACTGGCCGCGCTACGCCCGGCTGGTGCGCAGCGAAG
>JAIUNH010000160.1 GCA_020161965.1 Pseudomonadota bacterium | reverse complement strand
GTTAGCACTTCCAACCGACCAGGCCGCTTTAATCGCTCTCAGAACTCAGCAAATTATCGCCGAAGAAACAGGCGTGGTGAATACGGTTGATCCGCTCGGCGGAAGTTATTTTGTTGAATCTCTGACGCAAAAAATGGTTGACGGTTGCTACGATTATTTCGATAAAATTGACGGTTTCGGCGGAATGATCGAAGCTATCGAAGCAGGTTTTCCGCAACGAGAAATTCAGGAATCTGCTTATCAATATCAAAAAGCTTTGGAACGAAAAGAGCAAACAATCGTCGGCGTAAATAAATATGTGATGAATGAAGAAACTCACAAAACAGAGATTCTGAAAATTGACGAAACAGTCCGCGATCATCAGCTTGCACGTCTCGAAGAAGTCAAACAAAAACGTGATAAAGGAGCAGTTGCCAACGCTTTAGACAAACTCAAAAACGCCGCCAAAGCTAACGAAAATGTGATGCCTGCGACGGTTGAAGCCGTGAAGGTTTATGCTACGGTTGAAGAAATTTGCACGGCTTTGCGGGATGTTTACGGGATTTATGAAGAACCTGCTTTTTAAAGTTTATGAACCTTTCTGAATATGCTTTAGGTGAGCTAAAAAATTTTGTTTCTGGTGATTTGATGAATGCTTTTAAATCATTTGATTATGTTGACAGTCCCTAAAACGATATTCTCAGACAAGCAGGAGTTTACTTTAACCAGTCGAATATTCGTGACTTAATGAAGAAAGTTAAAGGATTCCTGAATAGTTTAATTGATGAGGTTGATGTCAATTTTCCACGATTTCAGAGAATTCTCCAATAAAGAATTTTTAAAACATCGAAAAGCTCTGAAAAATCATTGGAATACAAAATAAATAGAAGACTCCCTGAAAACATTACAAAGTTCATTTCGATAAACTCCAACAGTCTTGACATCATTTCACCAGAATTATTCGGAGTGGTTTTAAAGTGGATTGAAGACATTGAGCAGTTCATTTTAAATCCTGATGAGGAAGTTGATTCGAAAGAAACCTTGAAAGTAATCAATGAAGAAGATGACTCAAAATATTTCACTGACCAAATCAACACTTAAGATAATTATTTTGTCATTAAAGAACTTAAACAGAAACTTAATGATTAAAAAGAAAACTATCAAAGAGAACTTAACAGACTCATTGAAAACATGTACAAATTTCAACACAGCGGCTTCAACTCTTCCTTATTCAAACGTTGTCGTCACCAACGTCAATGGCGGCGGCGGCACGATTTCGGGCCTGACGATCAACGTCAACAGCAGCGGCGGTTCCGTCGCCCGCGCCGTCTTCATCGCCGACGGCGTCACCGGCGTGAACATCCTCAACAACAGCATCACGGCGACGCAAGGCGGCAACGTCCAAGCGCAGGCGATCGCGTTCGGCAACAACACGAGCGGAACGTTGCGCGGCAATACCGTGACCGCCACGGGTACGGGATCGGCATCAGGCACCCGGGCACTGGTCGCCACAAATACGACGACGATCACGGCCGCGAACAACTCGTTCAGCGCGTCGGGTGCCGCCAGTGCCGCCAACGATGTTCTCGTCTTGTCGGGGGCCGGCGCCACCTTCACCGCCGGTTCGACGGGCAACACCCGCGGCAATGGCCTTTGCTCCGGCACTAGCGCCAGTGGTGCAGTTTCGTTCACCAACGGCACGAGTTGCCCGTAATTCCGGGGGGTAAGGGCGGGGGGTTGCCCCCTTGGTCGGGCGCGGCTATAAGCCCGGACCCTTTTTTCAAGAACGGATACGAGACACATGGCCCTCGAGCGCACCTTTTCGATCATCAAGCCCGACGCGACGCGTCGTAACCTGACCGGCGCCATCAACGCGCTGATCGAGAAATCGGGCCTGCGCATCGTCGCCCAAAAGCGCATTTGGATGACCAAGACCCAGGCCGAGACGTTCTACGGCGTCCACAAGGAACGTCCCTTCTTCGGCTCGCTGGTTGCGTTCATGACCTCCGGCCCCGTCGTCGTGCAGGTGCTGGAAGGCGAGAACGCCGTCGCCAAGTATCGCGAAGTGATGGGCGCCACCAACCCGGCCAACGCCGCCCCCGGCACGATCCGCAAGGAATTCGCGGAATCGATCGAGGCGAACTCGGCGCATGGTTCGGACAGCGTCGAAAACGCGGCGATCGAAGTCGCGTTCTTCTTCGCCGGCCTCGAAATCGTCGGCTGAACGGATATGAAGATATCGGGCGGTTGCCATTGCGGAGCCGTCCGATATGAGGTCGATGGCGAAGCGCTGACGCATGCGCTTTGCCATTGTTCCGATTGCCGCCGTCATTCGGGCGCGCCCATGGTCGCGTGGGCGATGTTCCCGACAGAGGCGGTCAAGACGACCAAGGGTGCGGCGAAAACCTACGCGTCCTCGACGGACGGAAGGCGCTATTTCTGCGCCGATTGCGGCACCGGACTTTTCTATACGAACGCCGCGATCCTGCCCGGCATCACCGACGTGCAGAGCGCCACGTTCGACGATCCGAACGCGCTGCCCGCGCGCGCGCATATCCAAACGGCCGAACGCATCGGCTGGATGGAAGAAGCGCATGATCTGCCGATGTTCGAGCGCTATCCGCCTCAGAACTGATTCGCCGGCGCCTTAGCGCCCCGGCCGCCATTCGTCCAAAATTCGCCGCGCCAGCGCTTTCGCATCGGCCGGCGCCGTGCCGATCCGCATGCGCGGTTCGTACAGCAGCTTCAGCATCGTCTCGTCCGGCGGCGTCATGTCCACATAGGGCGTGCGATCGTTGAAGATCGAATAGGTGTTGAGCTCGCTGTCGTTGAACAGCCCCAACGACTGGGTGATTTCCTCGACGATGCAGCGCCACGCGGTCGACGGGTCGCGCTGCGACGGGATCACCGCCAGCGCACCGATGATGCCTTGGCTGCCGCCGCGTGCGTTGAAATAGCAATTCGCGGTGCGCGGTTGGTTGGCGACGAAGGTGTCCAACGCCGCGTCGTCGCCGCCCATCAAGGCACGCATGGCATTGCGCACATTGCCTTGCGGTTGGGCGAAAATATCGGGCGTGAAGACGACGACGAAATTCGCCTGACCGGCCGTGATGACTTGGATGTCGTGGCCGGTGATCCGCCGCAGCAATTGGACGTGGCGCTCGACGAAGGGCCGAAAGATCGGCACGCGATCGCCGACCACGCCGATGCGCACCGGCGCCGTCCATTTGACGATCGGCCGTTCGACGCCCTGGCGGTTTTCCGATTGCAGCGCCACGCGGCCGAACCAATCGGCGAGCGATGCGTTCGACGGATCGAACTCGATCGTTTGAGGCGGCGTTTGGGCGAACGCACCGGAACCAAAAAGACAAAGGGCCGCCCCGAAAAGGCGGCCCTTCCACGACGCGCGCATGGCGCGGCGTCCGACTTAATGGACCGCGCCGTGCGGAACCAGGAAGGCCCACATCAGGATCAGCAGTAGCACGGTGACGCCCAGCGTCCACTTGGCGAGCGAATTGAAATTCGCCCAGGTTTCCAAATGCGGCGTCATGTCGTGCTTGAAGTTCGGGTCGTTCTCTTGCGGGGCGGCGGCCATAGCTGACTCCGTTTCGTGAATTCCGCCCGGAACATAGCCGAGCTTGGGCTTTCGTCAAAGAGGCGGATTATAGACCGTCGGGACGGCGCCGGACGGTGCCGGTTTGCCCGACGCGACCGCGGCCAAAGCGGCCGGGTAAATCTTGTGTTCGGCGACCAATACGCGGGCGGCGAGGGCATGGGCATCGTCGCCGGGCAGGATGGGGACCGCCGCCTGGGCGACAATCGGGCCCACATCCATTTCGCTGGTCACGAAATGCACCGTGCAGCCGCCGAATTTCGCCCCGGCATCGATGGCGCGTTGATGCGTGTCGAGGCCCGGAAAGGCGGGCAGCAGCGACGGGTGGATGTTCAGCATCTTGCCCGCCCACGCATCGACGAAGAACGGCGTCAGCAGCCGCATGAACCCGGCAAGGCAGACGAGTTCGGTGTTCGCCGTCAGCAGGCGCGCATGGAGTTCGCGCTCGAAAGCTTCGCGACTGCCTTTGCCGCGATGGTCGATCGTCGCCGTTTCGATCCCGGCTTCGCGTGCGATATCGAGCCCGCCGGCACCGGGCACATTGGCGGCGACCAGCACGATCTCGGCCGGGTAAGCGGGGTCCTTCGCCGCGTCGAGCAACGCCTTCATGTTGGAACCGCGCCCGGAAATCAGCACGGCGGTCCGCACGCGTTTCATGCGCGTCAGAGCTTCCAGTTATCGAGATTGGAAACGACGCAACCGGGCGCGTCCGCCGAGGGCTTTTCGGCGACGACACCGATTTCGAACGCCGTTTCGCCGTGCTCACGCGCGAGCTTCAGCGCCGCATCTTTGTGTGCGGGATCGACGATCATCACCATGCCGACACCGCAATTGAACACGCGCACCATTTCGGCGGCCGAAACCTTGCCGGCGCGGGCGAGCCACGCGAAGACCGGCGGCAGGTTCCACGCTTTCGCGTCGATCTGCACCTGCACGCCGTCCGGCAGGACGCGCGGCACGTTGTCGATCAAGCCGCCGCCGGTGATATGGGCCAGCGCCTTGGCGTGGCCCGCGCGCACCAGCTTGATGCAGGATTTGACGTAAACCCGCGTGGGCGCGAGCAGCGCACGGGCGAGGGTATCGTTCGCAAATGGCGCGGGCGCATCCCAGGCGAGTTCGGCGGACGCGACGACGCGGCGCACCAGCGAGAAACCGTTCGAATGCACGCCGGTCGAGGCGAGGCCGATCACGACATCGCCGGCCTTCACGGTCGACCCGTCGATGCCGGCACCGCGCTCCATGGCGCCGATCGAGAAGCCGGCGAGATCGTAATCGCCGCTCGAATACATGCCGGGCATTTCGGCGGTTTCGCCGCCGACCAGCGCGCAGCCCGCTTGGCGGCAGCCTTCGGCGATGCCCTTGACGATCGCGGTCCCGGCCGCGACGTCGAGTTTGCCGGTCGCGTAATAGTCGAGGAACAGAAGGGGCTCCGCACCCTGGACGACCAGATCGTTGACGCACATGGCGACAAGGTCGATCCCGACCGTGTCGTGCTGACCGCTTTCGATCGCGATTTTCAGCTTCGTGCCGACGCCATCGGTCGTGGCGACCAGGATCGGGTCCTTGAACCCGGCGGCTTTCAGGTCGAACAACGCGCCGAAACCGCCCAATCCGGCCTCAGAACCCGGCCGGCGGGTGGATTTGGCCAGCGGCTTGATCGCTTCGACAAGTGCTTCGCCCGCATCGATATCGACGCCAGCTTCGGAGTAGCGGTTCGTGGTCATTGTCGCCCCTTTGCGGGACCGGCTATAACACCCCGGTGCCGCCCGTAACAGGGCCGGAAAAATATCGGTTTTGGAAAGGGTTGGGATGGCGCTGCGGGCCTTCCTTCTGGCGGTTCTGGTGGCATTGATGGCGACTCCGTCGGCGCACGCCCAACGCGCGGCCGACGGCGTATTCACCGTGCGTGGCGTGGAAATCGACCGGACCGCGCCCTCCGCACCGCAGGCGCGCGACCAGGGCGTGACCGAAGGCCAGCGCCTGGCATGGCGACGGCTGGTCGAACGGCTGGTACCCGTCGCCGGGCGCGGCAATCTCGCTTCATTGCCCGCCCCTCAGATCGCCGAATTGCTGGAAAGCTACGAGATCGAGGCCGAGCGCGCGACCGGCAATCGCTGGATCGGGCGCGTCGCCTATCGCTTCGAGGCGGAGCGGGTGCGCAATCTTTTCCGGACCCGCGAAGTCGCTTACGCCGAAACCCGCGCGCGCGCCGTGCTGATCGTGCCGCTGTTGATCGACGGCGGCGTTCCCAAATTGTGGGAGGAGGAAAACCTCTGGAAGCGCGCTTGGGTGGCGCTGGGGGCGGATGACGGCTTGCAGCCGCGCCGCGTGCCCGAAGGCAATCTCGAAGATATCGCGACACTCGACGCGGCCCAGGCCGATGCGGGCGACGCGGCCGCCTTGCGCCGCTTGGCCGAAGTCTATCAGGCGCAAGGGGCGATCGTCGTGCGCGTGCAGGTCGATACGGTCGAAGGCCAGACGCTGGCGGTCGTAACTTTCGATCGCGTGGGTGCCCGCGCGCAGGATCAAAGCTGGCAGAAAATCGAAACGCTGAAGCCCGGCGAGAATCTCGAAGCCGCCTTCACGCGTTTGGCGCAGGAAGCCGCGAACGAAATCGAAGAACGCTGGAAACAGGAAGTGCTGGTCGGCACGGGGGCGGGACAGGGCGGCACGCTGCGCGCCCAGATCCGCGCCGAGGATATCCGCGATTGGGTCGCGGTGCGCGCGCGCCTTGCCGAGGTCGCGGCCGTGCGCAATATCGACGTGCTGGCGATGGGGCGCGGCGGCTTGATCGCCGATGTCGATTACGACGGTGCCGTCGAAACCTTGCGCGCCGCGATGGCGCAGCGCGACTTGGCGCTTGCCGCCGATGGCGACAATTGGATCATCTCGATTTCGGGACAAGGCGTTGGCGCGGGGCAGGGTGCGCGTTGACGGAATCCGCTTGATCAATCTTCCCAACATTCTGTCGTTCTGCCGCTTGATGGCCGTGCCGATCGCCGTCTGGCTACTGCTCGACCAGCATTTCCCGGCGGCGTTCTGGCTGTTCGTCGCGGCCGGATTGACCGACGCGATCGACGGTTTCCTCGCCAAGCGTTTCGGCTGGGAAACCGAACTCGGCTCCTATCTCGATCCGCTGGCCGACAAGGCGCTGCTCGTTTCGGTGTTCGTCGTTCTGGGTTGGATCGGGCATATTCCACTTTGGCTGACGATCATGGTCGTGTTCCGCGACCTGCTGATCATCGGCGGGGCGCTGGTGGCCGTGGTGATCACCGGCACGTTCAAGGCCGACCCGATGTTCGTGAGCAAGCTCAACACCACGGTGCAGATCGCGCTGGCCGCCGCCGTGCTGGCGAAATTAGGCCTGGGGCTCGATCTCGATACGCCGATCTGGGTGCTAATCGCGCTCGCCGGAATCACGACATTCGCGTCGGGCATCGCGTATCTGGTGCGCTGGACGCGCATCATGAGCGCGCAGGAGGAAGAGCCGTCATGACCGCCGAACCTTCGCCGCAAATTCCGTGGGGTCGTTTTGTCGCGTGGTTCGCGATCCTGGGCGCACTTGGCTTTGCCGTTTACGCGCTATCGGCCGTGCTGCTGCCGTTCCTGGTCGGCGCGGGCGTCGCCTATCTGCTCGACCCGGTCGTCGATCGGGCGGAGAAAGCCGGCGTGCCGCGCGCCTTCGGTGCCGCGATCGCGACCGCGATCTTCTTCGTCGCCGTCGGCGTCACGCTGGCGCTGCTCGCCCCCGTGCTGCAAACGCAGATCTTCGGCCTCGCCGAGCGTCTGGCCGTCGTCATCCGCCACGGCATCGAATGGGCGCGGCCCTATCTCGAGGAATTCTTCGCCCAGATCGGCCACGCGGATTCCCAGCAATTGCGCGGGGCGGGCGACACGGCGCGCCAAGTGCTGTCGGTCTTGGCGAGTGCGGCCGTCGGCGTGCTGACCAGCGGCATCGCCATCGTCAATCTGATTTCGCTGCTGCTGATCACGCCGGTCGTGTCGTTCTATCTGATCCGCGATTGGAACAAGGTCGTGGCGCGGATCGATACTTGGCTGCCGCGCGATCACGCCGGCGATCTGCGCGGTGTCGCCAACGAGATCGACGAACGCCTCGCCGGGTTCCTGCGCGGCCAAGCCTTGGTCTGCGTGTGCCTGGGAATTTTCTACGGCGTGGGATTGACGCTCGCGGGTCTCAATTACGGCCTGCTCGTCGGATTGATGACCGGTTTGCTGGGCTTCATTCCGTTCGTCGGCGTGACGCTCGGCACGGTCACGGGCCTCGCCATCGCGTTTTTCCAGTTCG
>JAIUNH010000159.1 GCA_020161965.1 Pseudomonadota bacterium | reverse complement strand
ATCTATCAGGTCGATGCGTTCGCCGATCGTTTGTTCGCGGGCAATCCGGCGGCCGTCGTACCGCTGAAGGCGTGGTTGCCCGACGCGACGATGCAAACCATCGCGGCGGAGAATAATCTTTCCGAAACCGCATTCTTCGTGCCCGAAGGCGCCGATTTCGGCCTGCGCTGGTTCACGCCGACTTGGGAAGTGCCGCTCTGCGGCCATGCCACGCTCGCTTCCGCCTTCGTCATCGCGACGATTTTGGAAAAGGGGCGCAGCGCCATGCGCTTCAACACCAAATCGGGCGTGTTGCAGGTGACCAAGGCGGGCGAGCTGTTCACGCTCGATTTTCCTGCGCGCGATATCGTCGATGACGTTGCCGACGATTACGACGCGGTGGCCGAAGCGCTCGGCGCCAAGCCCGTTTGGGTCAAGCGCTCGGCCTATCGCTATCTCGCCTTGTTCGAAACGGCCGCGCAGGTCGAAAGCCTCAAACCCGATTTCGGCAAGCTGAAGGCGACGCCCAAAGGCTGCGTGATGGTGACCGCACCGGGCAGCGATTGCGATTTCGTGTCGCGTTATTTCGCGCCCTTCGCCGGGATCGACGAAGACCCGGTGACCGGTTCGGCGCATTCGACGCTGATCCCCTATTGGGCGCAAATTCTGGGCAAGAAGAAGCTGCATGCCCGCCAGGTTTCGGCGCGCGGCGGCACCTTGTGGTGCGAAGACGCGGGCGAGCGTGTCTATATGGCGGGTACCGCGAAGCTCTATCTGTCCGGCACGATCAAGGTGCCGGCGTGAAGCAGGTCCGCAACGATCGTTACGAAATCGACGACGATCGCGCGCGGATCGATCTGCAGCGCGTCCATCGCTGGATCGGCGACGAAAGCTATTGGGCGCGGGGTATCCCTTTTGAATTATTTAAGCGTAGCGTCGATGGGGCGCGGCCTTTCGGCATCTATGCGCCCGACGGCGCGCAGGTCGGCTTCGCGCGAGTCATTTCCGATGGCGCGACGTTCGGCTATATCGGGGACGTGTTCGTCGATACCGCCCATCGCGGCAAAGCCCTGTCGAAATTCCTGATGACCACGATCATGGCGCATCCCGATCTGCAGGGTTTCCGGCGCTGGCTGTTGGTCACGGCCGACGCGCAAGGGCTTTACAAGCAATTCGGCTTCGAGCCGTTGTCGAACCCCGAGCGGACGATGGAGCGCCGCCATCCCGATCCCTACGGTTTGGCCGGTAGGGGCGCATGAACGAAACGCTGTTCTGGGCGCTGATCGGCTTCGCGCTGATTGTCAGCTGCACGCCCGGCCCCAACAACGCGATGCTGACGGCCGCCGGCGCTAATTTCGGTTTTCGCCGATCAATCCCGCATATGCTGGGCATCAATGTCGGCTTCCCGGCGATGGTGTTGGCGATCGGCCTTGGCCTCGGCACGGTGTTCCAGGCCTTTCCCTGGCTGCATATCGCGCTGAAATATATCGGTGCGGCGTATCTGCTGTTCCTTGCCTGGAAGATTGCCAATGCGGGGCGCGCGGCGGGTCGCGAGAACGCGAAGCCTTTCACCTTTCTGCAGGCCGTCGCTTTCCAATGGGTGAACGTGAAGGGCTGGATCAACGCGGTGGGCGCGTTGTCCGCCTATACCGATCCCGCCGGCGACGCGTTCGGCGAAGCCTCGCGCGTGGCGCTGGTTTATGTCGGCGCCACGATCGTGTCGAACACGCTGTGGTGCGGTTTCGGCGTGGCGATCGGCCGCTTGCTGAAGACCGAACGCGCGCTGCGTTGGTTCAATTGGATCATGGCGGCGGCCCTGGCGGCCTCGATCGTCCCGGTTTTTCTGGTCTAGCAAGTTCCGGGTGGAGGTCGGCCGCCAGCGGGCCTAGATTTCCCGTCATGGACGATTATTCGCGCATCGAAAAAGCCCTCGCCTTCCTGGAGGCGAGCCTCGACGACCGACCCGAGCTGGACACGGTCGCCGCCCATGTCGGCCTGTCGCCGTTCCATTTCCAGCGCCTGTTCACGCGCTGGGTCGGCGTCAGTCCGAAGAAGTTCCAGGAATATCTCGGCCTCGACCGCGCCAAGGCGGTGTTGGCCCAGGCGGGCTCGGTGCTCGACGCATCCTACGAAGCCGGCTTGTCCGGCCCTGGCCGCCTGCACGATTTGTTCGTGACGCATGAGGCGGTGACGCCCGGCGAATTCAAGCGCGGTGGCGAAGGCCTGGCGATCGCTTGGGGCTGGGCGGACTCGCCCTTCGGTCCCGTGCTGGCGATGACCACGCCGCGCGGGATCTGCGGGCTGGCGTTTGCGATGGGCGAGGGCGAAGCGGCCAAGCGTGCGGCGTTCGAGGATATGCACCGCCGCTTTCCGGGCGCGACGCTGCACGAAGATCCTAAGCAAGTGCGCGATCTCGCCGCGCGGATTTTCGACGGGCGCGCGGATAAGGGCGAGCTCAAGCTGCTGCTCTGCGGCTCGCCCTTTCAGGTGCAGGTGTGGAAGGCGCTGCTCGCCATTCCGTCGGGCGCGTTGGTCGCCTATGACGACATCGCCGCGAAGATCGGCAAGCCCACGGCCAGCCGCGCCGTGGGCTCGGCCGTCGGCGCCAATCCGATCTCGTTCCTGGTGCCGTGCCATCGCGTGATCCGCAAATCGGGCGCCATCAGCCATTACCATTGGGGCCGCCCGCGCAAGCTCGCGATGATCGGCTGGGAAGCCGCGCGCGCCGACGGCGCGAATCCGGTGGCGGGGGCGGCGTAACGCGCTATTCTCGCCGCCTCAATTGCGGGAGGCGACGACATGGCGGCCAAGAAGCACAAGATCGCGGTGATCGCGGGCGACGGGATCGGCACCGAGGTGATTCCCGAAGGCCTGCGCGTGCTGGACGCCGCGGCCGCACGCTACGGCATCGAACTTTCCTACACGCATTTCGATTGGAGCTGCGAGGTCTACGCCAAGACCGGCAAGATGATGCCCGACGACGGGCTCGACCAATTGCGCCCGTTCGATGCGGTGTTTCTCGGCGCCGTCGGTTTTCCCGGTGTACCCGATCACGTCTCGCTCTGGGGTTTGCTGATCCCGATCCGGCGCGGCTTCAATCTCTACGCCAATGTGCGCCCGATCCGCTTGCTCGCGGGCACGCAAAGCCCGCTGGTGGGGCGTGACGCCAAGGATATCGATTTCGTCGTGGTGCGCGAAAACACCGAAGGCGAGTATTCGGAAATCGGCGGCCGCTCGGGCAAAGGCACGGCGGATGAGATCTGCATTCAGGAAGCGGTGTTCACGCGCAAAGGCGTCGATCGCATTCTGAAATACGCGTTCGATATGGCGGCCAAGCGCCGCAAGCACGTCACCTCGGCGACCAAATCCAACGGTATCGTTCATACGATGCCGTTCTGGGACGAGCGTTTCGCCGAAATGGCCAAGCGCTATCCGGGTGTGAAGACCGACCAGTATCATATCGACATTCTCACCTCGCATTTCGTGCGGCATCCCGATTGGTTCGATGTGGTCGTCGCGTCGAATCTGTTCGGCGATATTCTTTCCGATCTCGGCCCCGCCATCGCGTCGGGCATCGGCGTGGCGCCGTCGGCGAATATCAATCCCGAACGCGAATTCCCGTCGCTGTTCGAACCGGTGCATGGCTCCGCCCCCGATATCGCGGGCAAGGGCATTGCCAATCCGGTCGGCACGATCTGGTCGGCGGCGATGATGCTCGATCATCTCGGGCATTCGGATGCCGCGCGCGCGATCGAAAAAGCGATCGACGAAGCGCTCGGCGGTGGCTGCCGCACGCCCGATCTGGGCGGCAAGGCGACGACGGTCGATCTGGGCAAGGCGATCGCAGGGGCGGTGAAGTGAATTCGACGCCGCCGCGCATGGATTACTATTTCGACGAGCTGGCGCTTGGCCAACGTTTCGAAAGTGCCGGCTATCGCTTCACCGAAGCGGCGATCATCGATTTCGCGTTCCAGTTCGATCCGCAGCCTTTCCATATCGATATCGACGCGGCCAAGGAATCGCATTTCGGCGGCTTGATCGCGTCGGGCTTCCATACGCTGAACATCGCATTCCGCATGCTCTACCAGACCGGCTTCCTGCGCGGCGCGTCGCTGGGCGGGCCGGGCATGGACGAGTTGCGCTGGACGAAGCCCGTGCGCCCGGGCGATACGATCCGCGCCGTCGCCGAAGTGATCGAATTGCGGCCGTCGCAATCGAAACCGGATCGCGGTGTGGCCAAGTTCCGCTTGGCGGCGCTCAATCAGGCGAACGAGGAAGTGATGACCGCGATCATGATGGTCATCATGAAGCGGGTACGCGGATGAGCTTCAAGCTGCGCGATGCGAAACCGGGCGACGAAGCGGCGATCGTGGCGTTGATCGAAGCGCTCGCGGATTACGAGAAGCTGCGCGACCATTGCGTGGCGACGCCCGAAGCGATGCGCGACGCGTTGTTCGGCGCCGAACCTTCCTGCGAATGCGTGCTGGCCGAGCTCGATAGCGGCCGTATTGCGGGCTTCGCGCTGTTCCACAACACCTTCTCCACCTTTCTGGCGAAGCCGGGTTTGTGGCTCGAGGATTTGTTCGTCTATCCCGATTTGCGCGGTCTTGGTATCGGCAAGGCGCTGATCGCACGCGGGGCGGCGATCTGCGCCGCGCGCGGCTACGGGCGCTACGAATGGTCGGTGCTCGACTGGAACGCGCCGTCGATCGCGTTCTACGAATCGCTCGGCGCCCGCCGCAAGGAAGGCTGGTTCACGATGAGGCTGGACGGCGAGAAGCTCGCCGCCCTCGCGCGCAAAGCCTAAGCCGCGCGCACCTCGCGCAGGAAGCGATCGACCTGATCGCGTAGCCGCGCCGATTCCTGGCCCAACTGCCCGGCGGATTCCAGCATCTCGTTCGCCGATGTGCCGGTTTGGCGCGCGGCGTCGGTCACCGTCACGATATTCGACGAGACTTCCGCAGTCCCCGCCGAGGCCTGCTGCACGTTGCGCGCGATCTCGGCGGTCGACGCGGATTGTTCCTCCACCGCCGCGGCGATCGAGCCCGCAATCTGGTCGATGCGCTGGATCGTATCGCCGATCGAGCGGATCGCGGCGACCGCGCCGCCGGTCGCGTTTTGGATCGCGGTGATCTGGCCGCCAATGTCCTCGGTCGCCTTCGCGGTCTGGGTCGCGAGGTTTTTGACCTCCGACGCCACGACCGCGAAACCCTTGCCCGCCTCGCCCGCGCGCGCCGCTTCGATCGTGGCGTTGAGGGCCAATAGATTCGTCTGGCTCGCGATTTCGCTGATGAGCCGCACGACCTCGCCGATCTTGCCGGCGGCCGTGCTCAACGCTTCGACTTGATGGTCGGTCGCTTTGGCCTGATTGACCGCATCGCGCGCGATGGTCGCCGATTCCGACACTTGGCGCGAAATCTCGCCGATCGAGGCGGAAAGTTCTTCGGCCGCCGAGGCGACGGTCTGGATATTGACGGCCGCCTGTTCGGACGCCGCCGCGACCGCCGAGGATTGGCGCGTCGTTTCCTCGGCCGAACCGCCGAGCTGCTTGGCCGTACTTTCGAGCTGGGCGGCCGCAGTCGCCACGATCTCCACGGCACCCTTCACGTTGGTCTCGAAATCGTCGGCGAGGTGGACCTGCTTGGTCACCACGCTCCAGCTCAACATCGGGCCGATATAGGTACCGGCGCGGTCGAACATCGCCGAGGCGCGCAGATCGAGCGTTTCGGTGCCGAGTTTGATCTTGGCGCGGTGGGGGAGGTTGGCGGGGTCCGACAACAGGCGGCGTTGATGCGACGGATCGCGGTGGAAATGGTCGATCGACGTGCCGACGATATCCTCCGCCTTCATGCGGATCAGCGATTCGAAGGGGCGCAAAGAATCGATCGTCGCCTTGTTGGCGTAGTTCACTTTGAACTCGTTCTTGGGATCGGCGGTCATAAGGGCGAGCGGCATGCCCTCGACCATCTGCTTCAGGCGGAAAGCCTCGCCCACCGCGACGCAGAGAACGGCCATCGCCGCTTGCAGCGATCCGATCTCGTCCTTGCGGCCGTCGGGTGCGACGGCGACCGTGTCGTCGCCGTCGGCGAGGCGCTTGGCGGCATCGACGAGACGCGCGAGCGGGCCTTTCAGGCTCGCGGCAAAGCCCCAGGCGATCAGCAAAGCAAGCAGCGCAGCGCCCGCACCGATGATCGTCATCATGCGCTGGCGATCGGCCAAGGATTCATCGGCTTCGGCGAGGGTCTGCCCCTCTGCCGCCGATGATGCGGCGCGCACGGCGTTGGCGATTTCGGCCAACTTTTCGTCCACGCCGCGCATCGCCGTGCGCCGCTCCCAGAATGCCTTCATGTTCGCGCGCATGGTGGCGTAATCGTCGCGATATTTCTCCACAGCACGGACGGAGTCGGCGAGCGTCGCCGGTGCGCCCGGCATCGCGCGCGCGTTGGCGAGGGCCGTCAGCGCATCGGCGAAAGCGCGATTGGCGCCGTCGATATCCGCGTCGGCGCGGCTCGAACGGAAGCGCATCGCGCGCACCCGGCCCAGCATGTAGTGCTCGGCGGCGAGGTTGAGTTGGTGCGCCATCTCCGCCAGGCCCTGCCGGGCCACCGCATCACGCTGGTTCTGGATCGCGGTGCGGTTGGGCGGCCCGACGCGATCGAGTTCGGCCAGCAAGGCGCGGTTACGCGTGTCGAGTTCGCGCAGGGCGCGCCAGCCGCCGCCGGCATATTCCTCGAGCAGGCGCGCGAATTCCGCGACTTGCGCGCGCTTGCTGGAATCCAGCGATTGGTCCTGCAGTTTTTTCAGCTCGCTGCGCGCGGCTTCCACGCGCCTATCGACGTCGACGGCCAGATCTTCGGCGGGCAATTGCAGCCACGTATTCACGGAATCGGTAAGCTGCGCGAAACGCAGTTCCAGGTTCTGCGCGATTTCCGCAATGTCGGCGAAGCCTGCCGCGCGATCAGCGTCGGCTTTGGTTTCAATCAGGGCGCGGACCGCATAGGTGGCGGTTCCGCCCAGGATGATCGCGACCAAGCCGAACGCGGCGAAAAGCTGGCCGATCAGCGAGAAGCGGCCGAAGGGCGAAAGCGCGCGCATCATGAGGGGGCTCCCGGAATTTTTTTGGCTTCATGCCGAGTTAAGAATGCGCGCCGAAACTGCGCACGTCGAATTAATGGCGCGTAAAACTTGGAGTAAAATTCGATGCCCAGTCCGAAATTAGTGTATGCGTTGCAGCGCAACAACTTGGCCTAGATATGAAATTGCGTCGCATCAGCGCGATAAAGCACCATTCGGGCTCGCTAATTCGCACTCGATACGGTGTATCGGTGATTTTTACACCCTTTTAGGGGTTATTTTTCAAGCCTCGCCGTCGATGAGAATTCGAGTTACCGATTCTTATCTCTGCGCAAGATCTCTGGCCTTCCCAGTTCAAAAATTGAAAATCGGTGAAACGATGCAGAGTGCAACTCGTATATTGTTTCTTCCGAAGTTGCGCATTTTGTCGGGCGAGCTTACCGGCCCCGACGAGCCGCGCGCTTTGTTGCAGGCGGCGATCCTCGTGCCGCTTGCGCCGATCTCGTGCCGTTTCGCCGTCGCGGGCAACGAAGTCGCGCTCGACGCCGATCATGCGCTGCTCGTCAATCCGATGACCGAGCATGCGCGCCTGGACGCAGGACCGCGCAGTCCCATGTTGGTGGCGCTGCTGGGCGCGGAATGGGCGACGTCGCATTTGTCCGGAAAGCGCGGCGTTCAAGCGTCGCGCCCGTTTCCGGCGACGCTGGTGCCGCAAACGCCGTCGTTCCGCCAGCGTCTGGATGCGTTGCTGGCGCAGCTGCGCGATCCGGCGGCAACGGATATGGATTTGACCGCCGCAGCCGAGACGTATGCGCAGGAAGCGCTCGATACCTATGCGGGGCCGGTCGAAGCTTCGGGCCCGGCCTTCGATTATCGCATCCGGCGC
>JAIUNH010000158.1 GCA_020161965.1 Pseudomonadota bacterium | reverse complement strand
GTCGCGCAATCCATCCCCGACCCAAGCCACCGGCTTTCGCGATCTGGTCGTTTTCGCCGAAGCGGGGCCGGATATCGCGCCGCGTTTGGCCTTCGCCGCGCAATTCGCCAAGCGCCAGGGCGCGCATCTGGCCGCGATCCATGCGTTGACCGAACCGGTGCTGCCGTCCTCGGCGCGCGCGATGGCCGGCACGTCGATCATGGAAGCCTTCCGGGATCAGGTGCGCGAAGAAGCCGCCAAAGTGCGCGACGCCGTCGCCAAGGCCGCGACGGCCGAAGGGATCGAGATCGAGTATCGCGAGGCCTGGGGCTTCGCCGAGGATGTGGCGCTGAACCATGCCCGCCATGCCGACGCGATCGTCGTGCCGCAACCGGACGGGCAATTGCCGCCCGATGTCGCCGCACTGGGCGAGGCGCTGGTGTTGAGCGCCGGGCGGCCGGTGATCTTCGTGCCGAATGCCGGGAATTTCGCGGGCACGGCCAAGCATGTCGTGTGCGCCTGGAACAACACGCGCGAAGCCGCGCGCGCCGTCGCCGACGCGTTGCCGTTGCTGCGCGCGGCGGAGAAGGTCTCGATCCTGTCGATCGACCCGGACAACGCGGCCAAGCGCCTGCCGGGGGCGGATATCGCACTGCATCTCGCGCGGCACGGCGTGAAGGCGGAAGCGACGACGACCTATTCGGGCGATCTGTCGGTGGGCGATGCGTTGCTCAGCCGCTTGGCCGATCTTGGCGCCGATTTCCTGGTCATGGGCGCCTACGGGCATAGCCGCGCGCGCGAAGCGATCTTCGGCGGTGCGACGCGCGACGTGCTCGACCACATGACCGTGCCGGTGCTGATGTCGCACTAAGCGCGTTTGCGACGCGGGTCGAAGCGATCCTGGATGGCGTCGGCGAGAAGATTGATCGCCGCGACCGTGATCAGGATCGCGAGACCCGGCCACAAGGCGAGCCACGGCGCTTGGACGATCGTCTCTTGCGCGCCGGTCAGCATATTGCCCCAGCTCGGGATCGGCGGCTGAATGCCGAGGCCCAGGAACGACAGCACGCTTTCGTAAAGAATCGTGCCGCCGACGGCGAGCGCCGTCGCGATCAAGATGGGCGTTGTGCAATTCGGCAGGATATGCGCCCACATGATGCGCCACGGGCCCGCCCCCAAAGCGCGCGCCGCGCGCACGAAATCGCGTTCGCGCAACGCCAGGGCATGGCCGCGCACCAGCCGCGCGACTTTGGGCCAGCCGAACGCCGCGACGATCACGACGATGCGCGCGAGGCTCGACGCCTCGCCCTCCGGCAGGCCGAGTTTCCCGAGATCGACGGCGGCCAGCACGATCAGCACCGGCAGAACGGGCAGCGACAGCACCGCATCGGTCGCGCGCATCAATATTTGATCGACGCGCCCGCCGAAATAACCGGCGATCAAACCGATCGCCGTACCGATGGTGCTGGCGGCAAGTGCCGCCGCGAGGCCGACGGCGAGCGAGACGCGCGCACCGAACAGCAACCGCATCGCCACGTCGCGGCCCAATTCGTCCGTGCCCAGCGGATTGGCGAAGGATGGCGGCGAATAGCGGCGCAGCAAATCCGTGTCGAACGGATCGTAGTCGACGAGCCAGCCGATCAGCGGGGCGGCGAGGGCGGCAAGCGCCACGATCGCGATCACCGTTCCCGCTAAGGTGAGACGCTTCTCGGGGCCGGTCATGATTCGTCGTCCCGCGCGCGCCCGAAGCCGATGCGCGGATCGAGGGCGGCATAGACCATATCGGCCGCGAAATTCGCCGCGATCACCAAAGCCGACGCCATCAGCAGGCAGGCGAGCGCCAGATTGAAATCGCTCGCCATGATCGAATCGTAGATGAGCTTGCCCATGCCGGGATAAGCGAAGATCGTTTCGGTGACGAGGGCGCCCGAAAACAAACCGCCGAAGCCGAGTGCGGCGACCGTCGCGACGGGCACCAGCGCGTTGCGCAGCACATGGCCCAGCACCACGCGCGTTTCGGAAGCGCCCTTGGCGCGCGCGGTGCGCACCCAATCCTGCGCCAGCGCGTCGATGGCGGCGGCACGCATATGGCGTGCGTATTCGCCCGCTTCGACCAAGGCCAACGTCGTCACCGGCAAAATCAAATGGCGGATCTTGTCCCAGATTCCGTCTTCGCCCGGCGGCGGCAAAGCGCTGGCGGGCAGCCAGCCGAGCGTCACCGCGAACAACACGATCATCAGCAGCGCGAGCCAGAACGTCGGCGTGGCGGCCGAGACGAACGCGAAAGCGTTGATCGCCGTATCGATCCGGCCGCCGCGATTGGCCGCCGCCGCTAGGCCGAGCGCGATGCCGAGCACGAGGGCGAGCACGAACGACACCAGCATCAACGCGGCGGTGTTGGCGAGGAAGGGCGGGATCGTCGCCAGCACGGGGCGTGAGAAGGTGCGGCTATAACCGAGATCGCCCGACAGCGCGGACGCGGCCCAATCCAAGTAGCGATCGACCAGCGGCCGGTCGAGCCCGTGGAGTTCGCGCAGATTGCGCAAATCGTCGGGCGTGAAATTGGGATTGCCCGACGCGATCAGATCGACCGGATCGCCGGGCATCAGGCCGAGCAGCACATAGATCGCGAAACTCGCGGCGGTCAGAACCAGCAGGCCTTGGATCAGGCGCGTGACCGCGTGGCGCAGCATGTCAGGGGCGCGGACGCCAGTTTTCGACGCCGAGCGACGAATAATATTGATGGCCCGTCGGCTCGATCCCGGTCAGCCATTTGGGGATCACGAACGGATCGGCGCGGAAATAGAGCGGCAGCACCCAGGCGTTCTGGGCGTAGAGCGTTTGGATGCGCGCCCAGATCGGTTTGCGTTTGGCGGGGTCGAGTTCGCGTTCGAGCGCGTCGATCGCCGCGTCGATCTCGGGTTCGCGCACGCCGGGATAATTCTGGCCCTGCCAGGCATTCGCCTCGCTCGGGATCATTTCCGAATGCAGCGTCGTGCGCGGCACCGATTCGGGCGCGGAGAACCATGCATACATCGCCATCTGAAAGCGGCGCTTGGAGGTGCCGTCGCCGAAGAACACGCGCGGCGGTTCGTTGCGGATGCGCACTTCGATGCCCGCGCGCCGCCATTGGCTTTGCAGCGCCTGCTGCACCGTTTCGCGCAAGCGATTCCCGGCGGTGGTGCCGAATTCGAACGACAAGCGTTCGCCGGCGGCGTTCTGGCGAATGCCGTTCACCACGCGATCGAACCCCGCTTCGACGAGCAGCGCTTGCGCGCGCGCAAGATCGAAGCCCAGCACCGGCAGTTCGGCGGCGGACATCGGATCGCGCGGGCCCATGAAGGAGTGTGCCACCTTCTGCTTGCCTTCGAACAACTGACGGGTCAGCGCTTCGCGATCCAGCGCATGGACCATCGCGCGACGCACGCGCACATCCTTCAGGATCGGATGGTCGAGATTGAAGTCGATATGTTCGTAGAGCAGTGACGGCACGTAGTTGAAATCGAAGCGCGCGGCTTGGCGCTTTTCCAAAGCCAAGGCTTGGTCGAGCGTGAAGCCAAGCTCGCCCGCGACGTAGTCGATCGAGCCCGACAGAAGATTGGCTTCGAGTGCGGCCGAATTCTCGATCACGCGCACGAAGATGCGTTTGAACGCAGGCTTCTTACCCGCCCAATGCGCGTTGGGCTCCAGCGTGATCGACGCGCCCGGCTGCACGTTGGTGATGCGATAAGGGCCGTTATAAAGACCCGGATTGGCGGTATCGGTGTCGAAGCCCGTGCGCCGGCGATAGGTCTCGGGGTCTTGCTCGAAACGCGCGCGTTCCAGATGCGCCGGAATGAATTCGTATTGGCTGAAATCGTTGTAGCTGAACGTCACGCGGTCGGAGGTGAAGACCAGCGTCTTGGGATTGGGCGCGTCGATCTTCAGGATACGGCGATAGCCTTCGCCCGAGGTCACGCCCGAACGCGGATGCTTGCCGATTTCCCAGGTGAGCAGCGCGTCGTCGGCGACGACCGGTTTGCCGTCGCCCCATTTCGCGTCTGGCTTGATGCGGAAGGTGACTTCCATGCCTTCCTTGCCGTCGGGCAAGGTCACGCGCTTGGCGCCGCCGTTCTCGACGGTCGGCAATTCCACGCACATCAAGCAGACGAGCTTCCAATCCTTGTCGTAGGTCGTGATCGGACGCCGCGCCATGCCGAGCACGTAGCTCTTGGCCGCCATCGAATCGATCATCGGATGGAAGGTCGCCGGGAATTGCGCGAGGCCGATTGTCAGTTCGTCCTTGGCTTTGGCCGGAAAGGCCAAAGCGAGCAGGGCGAAGGCGACAAGGGTGGCGCGGCGCATCCCGGAAGCTTACTCGCCTTTCTTCTTGCCGTCGCGGCCCACGCCGCCATGGGCGTAGGACCAATCCGCCGGGTTTTCGAGGAATTTGCGCACTTCGGCGAGTTCGGCGGCGGGATAGACGGCTTGCGCTTCGGCTTCCTTCAGCACGTCCCACCAGGTGGCGAGCTCGTGCAGGGCGACACCTTCCTTGGCCAGCGCCGCGACGCTTTCCGGGAAGATGCCGTAGTGGAACACGACGAAGCTATGCGCCACCTGGCAACCCGCCTCGCGCAGCCCGTTGACGAAATGGAGCTTCGACTTGCCGTCGGTCGCGAGATCCTCGACCAGCAATACGCGCGAACCTTCGACGATCTTGCCTTCGATCAACGCGTTGCGCCCGAAGCCCTTGGGCTTCTTGCGCACATAGAGCATCGGCAATTCCAGCCGCTCGGCGATCCAGGCCGCGAAGGGGATACCGGCCGTCTCGCCGCCGGCGACGGCGTCCAGGCTGTCGAAACCGATCGTGCGCTGGATCGTCTCGACCGCCATATCCATCAACTTGGCGCGCGCGCGCGGGAACGAGATCAGCCGCCGGCAATCGCAATAGGTCGGCGAAGCCCAGCCCGACGTGAAGATATAGGGCTTGGCGACGTTGAAATGGATCGCTTGGGTTTCGATCAGGATGCGGGCGGCGGTTTTGGCGATCTCGTCCTTGTTCATGGCGACTCCCGAATGTCTGGCGCGCCTTTCTTATGGCATGGCACCGGGCTTGGCGAGACGAGGCAATGGGACGCCGGAAAATAATTCCCGAAGCCGGCCGGAAAGGCCCGTTTCGTCCCGGCAGAAACTGCCGATCGGCGATCGGCGACTTTCGATAAATATCTGAAAAACAAAGAATTTAACCCTGGCACAGGGGTTGCGAAGTCATTCCCGAAAAACGATTTCGCCGTCACGGAGCCGGTTATGTCCAACTCGATCAACACCAATCTCAGCGCGATGGTCGCCCTTGGGTCGCTGCGCACGGCGGGCTCGATGCTCGCGACCGCGTCCAAGCAGGTTCAGACCGGCTATCGCGTCGCCGACGCGATGGACGATTCCTCGACCTTCACAGTCGCGCAGGGCATCCGGGGCAATCTGCAAGCCTTCCAGGCGGTGCAGGCCTCGATCACCAACGGCACGGGATTGGGGGCGGTGACCGACGCGGCGCTGACCAACATCTCGAATCTGGTCGGCAACCTCCAAGCCAAGATTACGCAGCTCGCCGACGGCGCGATCAGCAACGGCCAGCGCACGATCTACGCCGCCGATTTCAGCGCGATGACCAGCCAGATTTCGACGTTCATCAGCCAGGCCAACTACAACGGCGTGAATTTGCTGTCGAACAACTCGACAGCCAAGACCTTCCTCGCCGACGTCAACGCGACGACGATCACGATGTCCAGCCGCTCGACGGTGCACACGGCGTTCACGACCTTCGCGGCGTCGTCCGTGTCGTCGGTCACGGCGGCGACGGCGGCCCTCACCTCGCTCTCCACCTTCGGCAATGCCGTTTCGGCGGCGTTGGGCGGTGCCGCGGCCGATAGCCGCGCGCTGCGCTTGCAAAGCAACCTGCTGAACTCGGTCGTCGATGCGACGACGACGGGCATGGGTGCCATGGTCGATGCCGATATCGGCAAGGCCTCGGCCTCGACGCAGGCGCTGCAGGTTCGCCAGCAGCTTGCCGTGCAATCCCTTTCCGTCGCCAACCAGCAGCCGCAGATGATCCTGGGTATCGTTCGTCAGTAAGTACGTCTTCTCCTCTCCTCCTCTCCCAAACTTCAGGGCGGCGTTTCCAAGCGCCGCCCTTTTTCTTTAAGGTCGGGGCAGGGAGGACCATCGATGCCAGCCGCCAAACGACGCACGCCGAAAGCCGTCTCGACGAAAGACGGGTTGATCCTGGTCGATCGCGAAGCGGCGGGCGATCCGCGAATCGTGACCGTCACGCTCAATCGGCCGGAAAAGCTCAATGCGTTGAGCCAGGCGAGCTGGAAAGGGTTGGGCGAAACGATACGGGCTTTGCATCGCGAAGCCGATATCGGCTGCATCGTGCTGCGCGGGGCGGGGGAGAAGGCGTTCGGGCCGGGGGCCGATATTTCCGAATTCGAGCGTACGCGCGCGACGACGAAACTCGCGATCGCCTATGGCAAGATCATGCACGCCACATTGGCCGCGATCCGCGATTGCCGCCATCCTACGCTCGCGATGATCCACGGGCTGTGCGTGGGCGGCTCGCTGGAGATCGCGTCGATGTGCGATATGCGCATCTGCGGCGCGGCCAGCCGCTTCGGCGTGCCGATCAACCGCATCGGCGTGATCATGGCCTATCCCGAATTGTCGGCGCTGATCGATCTGGTCGGCCGCGCGACGGCGCTGGAAATTCTGCTCGAAGCGCGCGTGTTCGGGGCGGCCGAAGCCAAAGACAAAGGCTTGGTCACGCGCGTCGTGGCCGACGCGGATGTAACGAAGGAAGCCTACGAAGCCGCAACGCGCATCGCGTCGGGCGCGCCGCTGTCCAATCGCTGGCATAAGAAATTCGCGCGGCGCTTGATGGACCCGCGCAAGCTGACCAAGCGCGAGCATCTCGAAGGCTTCGCGAACTGCGACACGCGCGACTATCTGGAAGGCTATCGCGCGTTCCTGGAAAAGCGCCGCCCGAATTTCGAGGGGCGCTAGGATGCCCGGCGCGCTCGCAGGGATTCGCGTCGTCGAGCTTGCCCATATCATGGCGGGGCCGATCGCAGGATTGATGCTGGCCGATCTGGGGGCCGACGTCATCAAGGTCGAGAAATTGCCCGGCGGCGACGATACGCGGCGCATGCAGCCCCCGCTGGTTGGCGATCAGAGTGCGGCCTTCCTGATGATGAACCGCAACAAGCGCGGCATCGCCATCGACCTCAAAACCGAATCCGGCAAGGAAGCGTTGCGCCGCCTGCTATCGACCGCCGACGTGCTGATCGAGAATTATCGGATGGGCACGCTCGACAAGCTCGGCTTCGGCTACGACGCGGTGCATGCGCTCAATCCGCGCCTTATCTATTGCTCGCTGTCCGGTTTCGGGCGCACCGGGCCTTATGCGGCGCGCGGCGGGTTCGATCTGGTCGCGCAAGGCATGTCGGGCTTGATGGGCATCACCGGCGAAGGGCCGGGGCGTGCCCCCGTGAAAGTCGGCGCACCCGTCACCGACATCACGGCGGGCATTCTCGCGGCGATGGGAATCCTTGCCGCGTTGCAGGCGCGCGTGCGCACGGGGGAAGGCCAGATGGTCGATACCTCGCTGTTCGAAGCGGGGATCGTGCAGACCTATTGGCAATCGGCGATCGCGCTGGCGACAGGAAGCTCGCCGGGGCCGCTGGGTTCGGGCCATCCGTTGAACGCGCCCTATCAGGCCTTCGCCACGAAAGACGGCTGGATCAATGTCGGTGCCGCGAACCAGAAATCCTGGCTGAAGCTGATCGAGTGCCTGGAGGCGCCGCATCTTGCCGCCGATCCGCGTTTCGCGACCAACGCCGATCGCATGGGCAATCTCGACGCGCTGGTCGCGGCGCTGTCGCCCTTGTTCGCCGCGCGCACGACCGCCGAATGGCTCGACCTGTTCGATCGCATGGGTAT
>JAIUNH010000157.1 GCA_020161965.1 Pseudomonadota bacterium | reverse complement strand
GCCCGGCGCAAAGATAGGTCAGCACCTTCGACGGCACGGAAAAGATACCGGCATCGGGTTCGAGCACGGCGACCAGCACGTCCGCACTCGCCAGCGTTTCGCCCAAGCGCGCGAAATTCTGGAACGGCAAGACGCGCAGATTGGGCAGGTTCTGCCCCTTCAACCAATCCGCCCCCGGCCCTTCGGAAATCACCAGCATGATCGCATCGGGCAACCGCGCGGCCAAATCGCGCAGCAAGCTCGGGTCATGCTTCAGGCCCAGCGTGCCGGAATAGAGAAAAACGGGTTTACCGATCAAGCCTTGCTCGCGCGCGAACGCATTGTCGCGAGGCGCGATTTTGATGTCCTCGCGCGCGGCCCAATTCTCGATCGTGTGGACGTTCTGCACCTGCCAGGATTTCAGCAGCGGCTCGAAATCGGCGGTGATCGACACGACCGCGTCGGAGCGGCGCAGCAAACGCGCTTCCATCGCTTCGTAATAAAGACCGACCGCATTGCCCGCGATCGGGATTTTGCGGCTGAGGATTTTGCGGATCGCGATGCCGACCAGATCCTGCAGCCAATAGACGAAGCCCGCATTCACATCGCGAGCACCGGCGAAGGCGCCGGCCTGCGGATCGAGCGGCGCGTTGCCCGCCAGCACGGCGTCGGGCTTCCAGCGGTTTATGTCCTCGCGCACCAGCGCGCCCAGGCGCCGCTCCTGCGACCAGCGCTTGACGAAGGAATGCTTCTCGAACGGCGCGTCGAGTTCGGTGAAACCGAGCTCGAAATTCGCCGGATCGTCTTCGCGCCGTTCCAGCGGGCCTTTGGGCGCTTGAAACGCCTTGAAGCAGACATGGCGCACCGCATGCCCGCGCGCGGCCAAGGCCCGCGACAACTGCACGGGAAACGCATGGCCGGGATAGTCGTAGACATAGACGCGCATCAAACGGCCTTCGCGCGGAAGATCAGGCAATCGCCGCGCCCGGTGCGGTTCCAATGCCACAACAGCGGGAACAGCACGAAGCGCGCGATCAACATGGCGCCCGCAACCAGCGGCGCCTTGCGCTGCAAGCGCACGACGTCGGCCATGTTCCGGCACCAGCGATGCGCGATCCAGCTTTGGGCGACCCACAAGGCGGGCGTGATCGCCTTGCTTTCGACGATCTCGAATCCCGTTTCGGTCAGCAAGCGGCGCAACCGGCTTTCGGAGAAATGCACGATATGGAAGGGCACGTGCCAATTGACCCAATCGCGCCCGTAGCGCTTGGCCAGCGCCGAATCCACATTCGGCAGGCTGATCCAGACCTGCCCGCCCGGCTTCAAAATGCGTTTGACGTGCTTGAGCGCTTCGCGCGGATCGAGCGTATGTTCGAGCACGTTCGACAAGACGGCCACGTCGTATTTCTCGGCGGGCTCGAAGGCCTCGACCAGCTTCTCGTGCACCGTAAAGCCGCGCGCCCGTGCGACGGCAGCGGCATTGGAATTCAACTCCAACCCTTCCGCCGTGAAGCCGTTGCGCGTGTAGAGCGCCAAGCCGCGCCCTTCATTGCAACCGATATCGAGAAGGCGGCCTTTTCCCATGCGCCCATGGAACGAGATATCGCCGTCGATCGCGAGCAGCAATTTATAGAACGGCGAGAACAGGAATTTCTCGCGCGCGGACGCGTAGTTGCCGTCGGTTTTGCCGCCGTAATTGTAATGCGCTTCGTAGAGCCGCTTGAGTTCAGCGCCATCCGGGCGCGGGCTGGTCTGCCGTCCGCCGCACGCATCGCAAGCATGGATCTGCCACACGCCCGGCGCGCCGAAGCGGTTATCGACCACGTCGTCGAGATAAGGGCGCGTGGCGGCACCGCAGAACAGGCAAGGCTCGGTCATTTGCGGCTCATCGCTTTGCGTCGCTCGTAAAGCTTCGCGTCGATCAGGAAGCGAAACCACAAGGTTTGCAGCACGTAGAAAATCAACCCTTCCTTGCCATCGAGGAAGCCGAGCTTCACGACATAGCGATAGAAGAACAGCAGGAAGGCGCGCAGGAACAAGGGTGCCCGGTAATACCAGCCGCGCGCGCGGCGCTTTTCCGCGACCGGATCGCCCGAGCCCGCCTGGATCACCCCGTCGCCGCCGGGATTCAATATCTCGTCGACCTCGGCATCCGCCCAGCGATTATGGCGCGCCGTCCATTCGGTCAGCGACAGACGGATATCGTCGATCATCGGATGCGCAAGATTGCGCGTGCCGCCTTCGACGAAGAAATGCTGATCGTATTTGCGCGCCTCGCAATGGCCCTTACCGGTGCGGAACAGGCGCATGTGATAGATCGGGTACATGCCGCCATGGCGCAGCGGACGCTCATGGAAATGCACAAGGCGCGGCACGTAGAAGCCCGAGATTGCGGGATCGACGGGCGCCGCCAGCAGCGTCGCGATTTCGGCCTTCAATTCCGGCGTCAAACGCTCATCGGCGTCCAAATGCAATTGCCATTCGTGGCGCAACGGCAAATTCGCGATCGCCCAATTGCGCTGGGACCCGTAATTCTCGAACGGGTGATGCACGAGCTGCGCGCCCGACGCGGCGACGATATCGTGCGTGTTGTCGGTCGAGCCTGAGTCGACGACATGCACGTCGGTGGTCAAGCCCGCAAGCGAGGCCAGCGTCGCGCCGATCGTGGCTTCGGAGTTGAAGGTAAGAATAACGACCGAGACGGGGGTCATGCGCCCACGATCTCCCGATAGATGGTTTCGAGTTGCGCGCCGATCTTCGCCCAATCGTAGCGCTCTGTCGCGAGTTTGCGGCCCGCCGCCCCCATGCGCTTGGCGCGGGCGGGATCGTTGGCGAGCAGAAGGATGTGTGCTGCGACCGCGTCGATATCGGGCGGCGAGACGAGACCCGCCCCCGCCCCTTCGATCTCCCGCCAGATATTGACGCGATCGGAGATTACGACGGGGGCGGCGCAGGCCATCGCTTCGACGATCGCGATGCCGAAATTCTCCGACCACGACGGCAAGGCGAACAACGCGCAATCGACGAAGGCGGCGAGCTTGTCGCGGCCCGACAACATGCCGAGCCAAACCGTCGCGTCGTCCAGCTTGTGTTGCGAAACCAGCGCACGCGCGGTCGCCTCGTAACCGTCATCGGGCCCGGCGATCACGAGGCGCAACGCCGGATCGGCGTCGAGCGCCTTGCGGAAGGCCGGGATCAGAACGTCGAGGCCCTTTTTGAAGTTGAGCCGCGACAGGAACAGAACCGGCTTCGTGCCGGCAAGGTTCGGGTGCTTGGCGAAGAATTCACCCAGGGCCGGCAGAGCGGCGTAGTCGCCGATATCGATGCCGTTGGGCACGACGATGCCCTTCGCACCCCGTGAATAGGGCGCGGCGAGTTCCATTTCCTCGGCCGCCGTCCAATGCAACGCGGCGGCATGATCGATCACGCGATCTTGGAAGGCGAGCTCGATCACCGATTTACGCAAGCGATGACGCTGCCACAAAAACGGATCGAGCGTACCGTGCGGGCGCAGCAGATACGGCTTGCCCGCTTTGCGCGCGACGCGCGCCGCGTACCAAACGTGGAAGAGATACAGCGAGTGGATATGCACCACGTCCGCCGCCGGGATCGCCTTGTCCAACGCGCGCGCCAACGGCCATGAGACGGCGAGTGTGGCGGGCATACCTTGCTTGTGGACATGGATAGTCACGCCGCGATCGACGACGGGGCTCGCGTAAAGCGCCTTCTCGGCATCGGTCATCGCCCGATCGGTCGTCTGGATTTCGACCTGATGGCCATACGCGGCGACGGCACGCGCCATATCCAGCACGGCCTTGGCGGGGCCGCCGGTGCGTGCGGCGATCGAAGCGATGACGTGGACGATACGAATGGAACGGACCCCGACGAGGCGAGCCTAGCTTAAACGTCCGGTGTTCTTCGCAAATTCCAGGCGCCGGGGCAAATGGAGCCCGCCTTGACAGGCCCCGCCCTTCCGCCCCCATCATGGGTCAACGGAAGGCGGTTCCACGTGACGACGACACCCCCCAGGGTCTCGCGCCGGAACATCGTCCGGGGCCTCGCCCTGGGCGCATTGGCCGCACCGTTTCCGGTCGGTGCCCAGAATCCCGCCCCCAAGCAGGTCGATGTCGCCCTGGTTTTGGCGGTCGATTGCTCGCGCTCGATCGACGAAGGCGAATACCGGCTTCAGGCGCAGGGTTATGCCGACGCGTTCCGCACCGACCGGGTCCAGCGCGCGGCGCTGAGCGGCCGGCACGGGGCCATCGCCGTCATCATGACCCAATGGGGCGGGCAGTTCGTCCAAAAGGAAGCGACACCCTGGACGCTACTGGACGGCAAGCCCGCTTTCGGCCGCTTCGCCGACACGCTTTCCGGCATGGCCAGGCTGGTCGACGACGACGCGACCTCGATCGGGGCGGCGATCGACCATGGGCGGCGGATGCTGGAACGCATCCCCTTCTTGCCCGAGCGGCGGGTGATCGACGTGTCGGGCGACGGGATGAACAACCAAGGCCGTTTCCCGCGCTATGCGCGCGACGACGCGGTGGCGGCCGGGATCGGCATCAACGCCCTGGCGATATTGAGCGACCACGCCACGCTCGACCGCTATTTCCGTGCCGAAGTGATCGGCGGGCCCGGCGCCTTCGTTTTGCCCGCGCGTCGCTTCGCCGATTTCGGCCCCGCCATCGCCAACAAGATCGCGATGGAAGTGGCTTAGCGCGCCCCTCTAACGCCCCAGGGCCGCCGCCCAGCGCCCGCGTTTGTCATCGAAATTCATGCCCGCATGGGCGGGGCTGGTCGACGGCAGGCGATGCCGGTCGGGGCAGGATTGGAGCGTGGGCACCACGCGCGTGCGAAACAGATCGGCGGCCGTGCCGCCGTTGAGCAGTACCGCACAGATAGACGGGTTCTGGGCAAACAGCGCGGCGAAATCGTTGGGCGTCACCGTATCGGTCGCGATGTCGCTGTCGAGCGAGCCGGGGCGATGCGCCGCCGCGCACACATCCCAGACGGCGATGCGCGCTTCCTTCAATTTTTCGACGCGCAAGGCATAAGGCAAGCCGGCGTCGAAGCCGAGAATGGCGCCGAGCATCGGCCAGAAAGCGTTGCGCTTATGGGCGTAATATTGCGCGGCGGCGAGCGAGGCTTGGCTTGGCAGCGAGCCCAGAATCAGGAATCGCGGTTTGGCGCCCAGGATCGGCGGAAACCCGGCATCGATTTGCCGGGACGTTGAAACGCGAACGCCCGCCTTGCGGGCGGGCGTCCGGATCTTTTTCATCGCCCGAAGAAGCTTTACGCGACCGCCGCCAGCTTCGCCGTGGCGATGTCGAGCTTCGCCGCGATCGGCTGGCGTTCGTCGTCGGTCGTCGCCGCACCCAGCTTGGCGCGCAGCGTTTCGATTTCCGACGACACGGCGGCCTTGTCGATCTCGGTCAGACGCGCCGCGTCTTCCGCCAGAACCGTGACGCCTTCCGGCGTCACTTCAGCGAAACCGCCCGCGACGAAGATGCGATCCTTGACCGCACCGTTGTCGTGAACGTCGATCGTGCCGAAACGCAAGGTCGAGACGACCGGCGAGTGGCCGGCAAGCACGCCGAAATCGCCCTCACTGCCGGGAACGACGACCATGTCGACGTTCTCGGACAGCACAAGGCGCTCGGGCGAGACCAGCTCGAACTTGGTTTTGCCGGTCATGCTCAGGCGGCTTCCGCGGCCATCTTGCGCGCCTTGGCGCGCGCTTCGTCGATCGTGCCGACCATGTAGAAGGCGGCTTCGGGCATGTCGTCGCACTTGCCCTGCACGATTTCCTTGAAGCCCTTGATCGTGTCTTCGAGCTTCACGAGCACGCCCGGCGAGCCGGTGAAGACTTCGGCGACGTGGAAGGGCTGCGACAGGAAGCGCTGGATCTTACGCGCGCGGGCGACGACCAGCTTGTCTTCTTCCGACAGCTCGTCCATGCCCAGAATGGCGATGATGTCCTGCAGCGACTTGTAGGTCTGCAGCACCTTCTGGACGTCGCGGGCGACTTGGTAGTGCTCATCGCCGATGACCCGCGGGTCGAGCATACGCGACGTGGAGTCCAGAGGATCCACGGCCGGGAAAATGCCGAGCTCCGCGATCTGGCGCGACAACACGGTCGTCGCGTCCAAGTGCGAGAACGACGTGGCGGGGGCCGGATCGGTCAAGTCGTCGGCGGGCACGTAAATGGCCTGCACCGAGGTGATCGAGCCCTTCTTGGTCGAGGTGATGCGTTCCTGCAAGGCGCCCATGTCGGTCGACAGCGTGGGCTGATAACCCACCGCCGACGGGATGCGGCCCAGCAGCGCCGACACTTCGGCGCCGGCCTGCGTGAAGCGGAAGATGTTGTCGACGAAGAACAGAACGTCCTGGCCTTCTTCGTCGCGGAAATATTCGGCGACCGTCAGACCCGACAGACCGACGCGCATACGCGCACCGGGCGGCTCGTTCATCTGACCGTAGACCAGCGCCACCTTCGAGCCGGGGCCGTCGGTCTTGATGACGCCCGATTCGATCATCTCGTGATAGAGGTCGTTGCCTTCGCGGGTACGTTCACCCACGCCCGCGAACACCGACACGCCGCCATGCGCCTTGGCGACGTTGTTGATGAGCTCCATGATCGTCACGGTCTTGCCCACGCCCGCACCGCCGAACAGGCCGATCTTCCCGCCCTTGGCGTAGGGGGCAAGAAGGTCGATGACCTTGATGCCCGTGACCAGAATTTCCGATTCCGTCGCCTGCTCGACGAATTCCGGCGCCGAACGATGGATCGGCAGCGTGCGCTTGGCGCCGATGGCGCCGCGCTCGTCGATCGGCTCGCCGATCACGTTGATGATGCGGCCCAGCGTTTCGGGACCGACCGGCATCGAAATGGCGGCACCCGTGTCCACCGCTTCGGCGCCGCGGACCAGACCGTCGGTCGTGTCCATCGCGATGGCGCGGACGGCGCTTTCGCCGAGATGCTGCGCCACTTCGAGGACCAGGGTCTTGTCCTGGTTCTTGACGTGCAGCGCGTTCAAAATCGCCGGCAATTCGCCGTCGAAATGGACGTCGACGACGGCGCCCAGGATCTGGGTGATGCGGCCGACTTTGTTGTTCGCCATGGTGCGGGCTCCTCGTGCGATATCAGACGGCTTCGGCGCCGGAGATGATCTCGATCAATTCCTTGGTGATCGAGGCCTGGCGCGAGCGGTTATAGTTCAGGGTGAGTTTCTTGATCATGTCGCCGGCATTGCGCGTGGCGCTGTCCATCGCGGACATGCGCGCACCTTGCTCGGACGCGGCATTCTCGAGCAGCGAGCGATAGACCTGGACCGACAGATTGCGCGGCAGCAGGGCGGCGAGGATCTCGCCTTCTTCCGGCTCGTACTCGTAAACGGCACCCGACGGCGCTGCGGCGGGTGCGGCACCCGCTTCGGCGGCGAAAGGAACGATCTGCAGACGCGTCGGGATCTGGGCGATCGCCGACTTGAAGCGCGCGTAGTAGAGCGCGGCCACGTCGAACTCGTCCGCGTCGAACATCGACAGGATCTTCGTGGCGACCGCTTGCGCGTCGGCGAAGCCGAGCTTCTTCTTCGGCAGATCGACCGAACCGACGATCAGATCGGCGTAGTCGCGGCGCAGCGCGTCGCGCCCCTTGCGGCCGACGGCCAGGATTTTCACCTGCTTGCCTTCGCCCTGGAGCTTGCGGATTTCCGCGCGCGCGAGGCGCACGATCGACGAGTTGAACGCGCCGCACAGACCGCGATCGGACGTGCAGACGATCAACAGATGGGTTTTGTCCGATCCCGTTCCGCTCAGAAGTTTGGGCGCCCCGGCGCCGGCCGTCGCCGCACCGGCGAGCGAAGCCAGCACCTTGCCCATACGCTCGGCGTAGGGGCGTGCGGCTTCCGCCTGCTCCTGCGCGCGGCGCAACTTGGCGGCGGCGACCATCTTCATGGCGGACGTGATCTTCTGCGTCGACTTGACCGACGCGATCCGCATCCGGAGTGATTTGAGACTCGGCATGAGCTTCGCGGCCCTTCCCTAGCTCTTGCGCTTGATCAGGCGAAGGTCT
>JAIUNH010000156.1 GCA_020161965.1 Pseudomonadota bacterium | reverse complement strand
CTTCGGCGAGCGCCGAGGCTTCGGTCAGGAAATTCTCGGGCCGCCGGCGTTTGCGCGCGGCACGCACCAAACGGTCGCCGAGAATATCCTGCTCGGTGATCGCGGCGACGCTGGCGGTCTGGAAGCCGTTCTCCAACCCGAACACGGTCGTCGCGACGACCTGTTGGGGCAGTTTTTCGACCTCGCCCCAATTCTTCACCACGGCCGTTTCGGTTAGGCCGTGCTCGTGCATCAAATGCGCAAGTCGCTCGCGCGACCCGGCCGAATAGGCGCAGATCAGCACGCGCTTACCGGCCGCGCGTTCCGCGGCGACGCGCGCACGCACGGCGTCGAACAAATTGGTGTCGGCGGCTTTGGCGCGATCGGCGGAGAAATCCACGCCCGTTTTGCCGCCCGCATCCACGCCCTTGGCGCCCGGCGCTTTCGCGAAGGGCGACAACGCGACCGTCGCGCGCGCGGCCAGAACGGCGTGGAACTCTTTCGGGGCCAGATAAAGCGCGTTGGGTGGCAGCGGGTTATAGGCCGACGCACTCTCGCCGAAGCGATCGGCGTTCTTGCCCTTGGCGAAGGCTTCGCGGGCCAAGGCGCGTGCGTCGTGGAATTCCTGGATCTGTTCGAAGCGCGACGCGGCGGCTTCGTCCGCCTGCGGGTCGAGCGAGACGACGGCGTCGGGCAGATAGTCGAACAGCGTTTCCAGCTTTTCGTGGAACAGCGGCAGCCAATGCTCGAAGCCGCCGTAACGCTGACCCGCCGACACGGATTCATAAAGCGCATCGGTCGGCGACGGGGCGCCGAAATTGTCGCGATAGCCGGTGCGGAAACGTTCGATCGACGCTTGGTCGAGCAGCACTTCGCTGACCGGTTTCAACGCGAAGCCGTCCAAGCGGCCCGTGCTTTTTTGCGTCATCGGATCGAAGCGGCGGATCGCTTCCAGCGTATCGCCGAACAGATCGAGGCGGACCGGCTCGGCCAGACCCGGCGGAAACAGATCGACGATACCGCCGCGCAGCGCGTATTCGCCGGGTTCGCGCACCGTCTCGGCCTTGCGATAGCCGTCGCGCACCAGGAAGGCGAGCAGCGCGTCGAGGCGCAGCTTGCCGCCGGTCTCGGCGCGGAACATCGCGCGTGCGAATTGCGCTTTGGCGGGCACGCGCTGGGTGATCGCGTTGACGGTCGTCAGAACGATCCGGCGTCCCTTGCCCGCGTCGGGCGGCTGGGCCAGGTCGACCAGCGCGTCCAAACGCCGGCTGACGACCTCGCTGTTCGGCGAAACGCGGTCATAGGGCAAGCAATCCCAGGCCGGGAACGAGATGACCGTCGCCGGGGCCTGGAAGAACCGTAGACCTTCCAGCAACTGCGACACGCGGGAATCGTCGCGCGCGACATGCAGCACGTCGTTGCCCTGGCGCGCCAAGGCGGCCAAGGCGGCGGCGTCCACGCCGGGCGGTGCGCCCAGCAAATCGAGCCGCTTGCCGTTCGCCAGTTCGTTGTTGAATGATAGAGAAAGCAAAGTCTTATGATACGAGTTTAAAGTTACGAAGGAGCTTCAGGACATCGGTATCGAATTCGGGCGGCGGTTCTTCGCGGCCCAGCGCCCAATCCAGAATGACCGGATCGCCCGCTTCCAGCAGGGCCTCGTAGCGATCCAATTGCCCTTCGTCGAAGCCCGGCAGATGGGCCTTGGCGAAGGCGCCGAGAAGCAGATCCGTCTCCTTCATGCCCGTGTAAAGGCTGCGATGGATCAGGCGCTTACGGCGGATTTCGATCGCTTCGGGCATAAGGGCGGTCCGGCCGGAATCGGGGCATGGGTATAGCGCCTGCCGGGGCTTCCTGTCACCCTGCCCGCCATTATGCGTCCGTCGATTCTTTTTCCGCTTTTCGCCGACATCAAAACCCTGCCGGGTCTGGGGCCGAAGATCGCCGCTTTGGTCGAGCGCGCGGCGGGCCCGCATCTCGTCGATCTGCTGTGGCATATGCCGACCGGCTTGGTCGATCGCCGCTTCTCGCCCGCCATCGCTGACGCGCCCGAAGGGGCGGTCGTCACCTTGCGTGTGCGCGTGGCCGAGCATTTCCCGTCGCGCCGCCGGGGCATGCCCTACAAAGTCCGCTGCGAGGATGCGAGCGGCGAGATCGACCTGGTCTATTTCCACGCCAAGGGCGACTACCTGGAAAAGCTGCTGCCTGTCGGCGCCGATCGGGTCGTCAGCGGCAAGATCGAGCGTTATCGCGACGGGGTGCAGATGCCGCACCCCGATCATGTCGCCCCGCCCGAACAGTTCGAGGCGATCGCGACGGTCGAGCCGACTTATGGTTTGACCGCCGGGCTTTCGCCCAAGGTTCTGGTCAAAGCAATCAAAGCGGCGGTTGCGAAGGCACCCGAGCTTCCGGAATGGGCCGACAAGAACTTGGTCGCGCAACGCGGCTGGCCGTCGTGGCGCACGGCGCTGACGCAAGCCCATGCGCCGAAGGAAAACTCGGATACGCAACCGGGTACAGTCGTGCGCAGCCGCTTGGCCTATGACGAGCTTTTCGCCAACCAACTCGCTTTGGCGCTGGTGCGCGCGCGCGACCGGCGCCGGCCGGGGCGCAGCGTCAAAGGCGACGGGCGTTTGCGCGACAAGGTGCTCGCGGCCCTGCCCTTCAAATTGACCGGCAGCCAAACGGTCGCGCTATCCGAAATTCTCGGCGATATGGGTGCCCCCGGCCGCATGCAGCGTCTGCTGCAAGGCGATGTCGGCAGCGGCAAAACGGTCGTCGCGTTCCTGGCGATGCTGACAGCGATCGAAGCGGGCTACCAAGCCGCGTTGATGGCGCCGACCGAAATCCTCGCCCGCCAACATTACGAAACGATTCTGCCGCTGGCCGAAGCCGCCGGGATCGAAGTCGCGGTGCTGACGGGCCGCGACAAGGGCAAGGTCAAACAGGCGACGATCGAACGCCTTGCGGCGGGCCAAATCTCCGTCGTCGTCGGCACGCATGCGCTGTTCGAGGACGACGTCGCCTTCGACAATCTCGGTTTGGCCGTGATCGACGAGCAACATCGCTTCGGCGTGCATCAGCGCGTCGCCTTCGCCGCCAAGGGCGCTTCGGAGGAAGGCGGCGTCGACACGCTGATCATGACCGCGACGCCGATCCCGCGCACGCTGGTCATGTGCGCCTATGGCGACATGGATGTGTCGAAGCTCACCGAGAAACCGCCGGGCCGCAAACCTATCAAGACCGTCGCTTTGCCGCTGGAGCGCATGGACGAAGTCGTCGAGCGCGTGCGGGCCCTCATCGACAAAGGTGCGCGCGTCTATTGGGTCTGCCCGCTGGTCGATGAATCGGAGATCATCGATCTCGCCGCCGCGACCGAACGCTATGCCGATCTGACCGCACGTTTCGGCGAGGCCCGCGTGCATCTCATTCACGGCAAGCTGAAGCCGACGCAGAAAGACGCCGCGATGGACGCCTTCGTCAACGGCCCGCCCGGCGTGCTGGTCGCGACGACGGTGATCGAAGTCGGCGTCAACGTGCCTTCGGCGACCGTGATGGTGATCGAACACGCCGAACGCTTCGGCCTTGCCCAATTGCACCAGCTTCGCGGACGCGTCGGGCGCGGGGCGGCGGAATCATCTTGCGTGCTGCTCTATGGCCAGCCCTTGGGCCAAACCGCGAAAGCGCGCTTGGAAATCTTGCGCGAAACCGAAGACGGTTTCCGCATCGCCGAAAAAGATTTGGAATTGCGCGGGGCGGGCGAAGTGCTCGGCACAAAGCAATCGGGCTTGCCGCAATTCCGCTTGGCCGATCTGGCCGAACACGCCGATCTGCTGGAAATCGCGCGCGACGATGCGCGCGTGCTGCTCGAAGCCGACCCCACACTCGAAACACCGCGCGGCAAGGCGGTGCGTACGTTGCTTTATCTGTTCGAGCGCGATGCCGCGTTCAAACTGGCACGCACCGGTTAAAAGAACGCCAGCAGCGCTTCGATGGTTTCGAGCGGCGCTTCTTCGGCCAGGAAATGGCCACACGGGAATTGCTGGCCGCGCACATCCTCGGCCCATTGCCGCCAAATCTCGATCTGGCCGCTTTTGTCGGTCGCCAGCCCCTTCCCGCCCCATAAGGCAAGCAACGGGGCCACAATCTTGCGCATGCCGAAATCGGCGCGATCGTGATCCACGTCGGTCGTCGCCCCGGCACGATAATCGGCGCAGGCCGCCGCGATCGCGGCGGGATCGCGAAACGCCGCCTTGTATGCGCGCATGGCGTCGTCGCCGATCGCGTCGAAATTCTTTACCCAGGATCGGATCGTGTGCTCGAGATAATCGTCCGGATCGGCGGCGATCATGCGTTCCGGCAAGCCGTCGGATTGCGCCAGGAAATACCAATGATAGGTGCGCAAGCCGATCGCCATATCGGCCATGCGGTTCCAATTGGACAGCGTGGGCACGATATCGAGCGTGGCGATCTTCGTCACCAATTCCGGATGGTCGAGCGCCATTCGGTAAGCCACACGCCCGCCGCGATCATGTCCGGCGACGGCGAATGTCTCGAAGCCAAGCTCGGCCATCAGCCCGACCATATCGGCCGCCATCGCACGCTTGGAATAGAGAAGGTTTTCGGGATCGGGTGCGGGCTTCGACGATGCGCCGTAGCCGCGCGTATCCGGGCAGATCACCGTGAAGCGCTGGGCGAGCGACGGCGCCACTTTGTGCCACATCAAATGCGTCTGCGGATAACCGTGCAGCAGCAGCAAAGGCGAACCTTCTCCGCCGATGCGCCGGAAAATATCGACATCGCCTATGCGGGTGATCCCCGCCTCGAAACCTTCGAACATAATGACGATCTTGTGCCTCTCCCCGTCGCCCCGCAAGCGTGACATAAGGACGGCATGGAGCGATTTTTCGACACCGCCGCCGGCGACGCGCAGTTTGCTATCGGTGCTCTACTATTGCTGCGCTTGATCGAGTACACGCGCGCGCGGCGCAATGCGGAAATCCTTGCGGCGTCGAGTGCCGTCGAATACGGGCGCGGCAATCACCAGCGTTTGGCGATCCTTCACGGCGTGTGGCTCTTCGCCCTTACCTACGCCGCCGTCGAAACGCGTGTGATGTGGTGGCCGGCCTTGATCGCCTTCGTGCCGGTCGTGGCGCTGCGTCTTTGGACGTTGCGGGCACTCGGCGAGACATGGAGCTTGCGGCTTTTCGCGCCGCCGCCGGAGGCGCATCTACGGCGCCGGATATTCTGGACAACGCTGGCGGAGTTCGCGCTGTTGCCGTTCGCCTTCGGCGCGTGGTTCCTGGCGCCGATCTTCGTGGCGGCGGGCGTGTGGATTTTGCGCGAACGCGCGGCGCTCGAGGATCGCGCCGCGACGGGCGCGATCCCCGAAGAACCGTTTCAGTAGACCGGCGTCAGCGGCTTCTTGCCGTTCTTCACCGCGACCAGATTATCGACCACGAGATTGCACATCGCTTCGCGCGTTTCATTGGTGGCCGAGCCCACATGCGGGGCGAGCGCCACGTTGTCGAGGGCGAGCAACGCTTCGGGTACGCGCGGTTCGTCGGCGAACACGTCGAGCCCTGCGCCGGCGATGGCGCCGGACTTCAGCGCTTCGATCAGTGCCGGTTCATCGACGACGGACCCGCGCGAGATATTGACGAGATAGCCCTTCGGCCCCAGCGCCTTCAACACGCGCGCGTCGATCATATTGCGCGTGCCCGCACCGCCGGGCGTGATGATGACCAGCACGTCGCACCACGCGGCAAGATCGGCCACGTCGGCGAAATACTGGAACGGCACATCGGCTTGTTTGGAACGCCCATAATAGGCGATCTCCATATCGAAGCCTTGTGCGCGCTTGGCGATCGTCTTGCCGATGCGCCCCAAGCCGGCGATACCCATTTTCTTGTGATGGACGGAGGTCGTGAGCGCCTGCCCGCCCTTCAGCCAGCTGCCGTCGCGCACGAAGCGATCGGCCTGAGGCAGTTTGCGCATGACGCCCAGAACCATGCCCATCGTCGTGTCGGCGACGCAGTCGTTCAGCACGTCGGGCGTGTTGGTGACGGGCACCTTCGCGGCCTTGGCGGCGGCGACATCCACGCCGTCATAACCCACGCCGAAGCACGACACGATTTCGAGCTTGGGCAGCGCTTGGAAATATTCGGCCGGAAAACTGTGGCCGCTCGCCGCGACGAAGCGCGTGTCGGGATGCGCCTTGAAGAAGGCGAGCCGCTCGGCCGGGTCCGTCGGCGCCACCAGCAGATTGAACTCGGATTGGAGCCGCGCCCACGGCGTGGGGCGCAGCGTGGTCGTCGCGATGCAGTCCGGTTTGTTCGCCATGGCGCGTTACTCCTTGAAGCGCTTGACCAGCGCATCGGCACCGCGCGCCAGAATGCCCATATCGGCACCGACCGCGACGAATTGGAAACCTTCGGCGAGGCGCTTCTTCGCCTCTTCCTCGTTCGAGGTGAGATACCCCGCCGCCTTGCCCGCCTTGCGGATCGGACCGACGGCCGACGAAATCGCGGCCTGCACATCCGGGTGCATCGGGTTGGCGAGGTGGCCCATCGACGCGGCCAAATCCGACGGCCCGATGAACACGCCATCGACGCCATCGACCGCCGCGATCTCCGGCAATTGCTTCAACGCTTCGACGGTTTCGACCTGCACCAGCACGCAGATTTCCTGGTGCGCGGTCTTGAGATAATCCTTGATGCGCCCGAAGCGCCCCGCGACGGTCGACGTGGCGACACCGCGAATGCCGTTGGGCGGGTAACGCGTCGCGGCGACCGCTTTGCGCGCTTCCTCTGCGTTCTGCACGAAGGGCACGAGCAAGGTTTGCGTACCGATATCCAGCAGGCGCTTGAACAGCACGGGATCGTTCCAGGCCGGGCGCACGATCGGCGTGGCCGAACCGCCGCGCAACGCGCGCTGGATCGCCAGCACGTCCGGCGGTTCGTTGGGCGAATGCTCGGTGTCGATCAGGATCCAGTCGAACCCGGCATCGGCGATCGCGTCGGCCGCCATCGGCGAGCACAGGCTGCTCCACAAGCCGATTTGCGGGCGGCCCTCTTTCAGGGCCTTCTTGAAGGCGTTGACCGGTAGATCGACCATCTTGCGCGTTCCCTTCGTTTGTTCTTCGTCAGCGTATCGCGGCCGCGATGCGCGCCACTTCGGCGCCGATCGAAGCCGAACTTGTGAGCCCCGGCGATTCAATGCCGTACAAGGCGATCAGGCCGGGCACGCCATGCGTGTCGGGGCCCTGAATAACGAAATCGGGATTGGCGGCCCCGGCCGGCACGATCTTCGGCCGGATACCCGAATAGGCGGGGATGAGCGCGCCATCCTTCAGGCCGGGCCAGTACTTGCGGATCTCGGCGTAGAAACTGTCGCAGCGCGACGGATCGACGTCGAAATCGATTTCGTCGATCCATTCGACGTCGGGACCGAAGCGCGCTTGTCCGGCAAGATCGACCGTGATGTGCACGCCCAGCCCGCCCGGTGCGGGCACGGGATAGATCAGCCGCGAGAACGGCGACTTGCCCTGCAGCGAAAAATAATTGCCTTTGGCGTAATAAAGCGGCGGCACAGTGTCGGGCGGAATACCCGCGATTGCGCGGCCCAATTTATTGGCGCCAAGCCCGGCCGCGTTGACGACCAGCGAGGCTTTGAGGCGCATGGGCGCGGCCCCGCCCGTCTCCAACACGATACCGTCATTGGCGACTTGGCCACCGAGAACCGGCGTTTCGAAGGCGAAAGCCGCCCCGTTGGCCTCCGCGTCGCCCTGGAATGCCAGCATCATCGCGTGGCTGTCGACCACGCCGGTCGAAGGCGAGCGCAAAGCCGCGTAGCAGGACAGCAGCGGCTCGATCTTGCGCGCGGCATCGCCGTCGATCAGTTCCAGATCGTCGACGTCGTTCGCCTCGCCCTGTTTCTTGAGCTTTTCGAGATAGGCGACTTCGGCTGGCGAGCTTGCGACGATCAGTTTGCCGCAATTATTGGTCCGGATGCCGCGCTCGGCGCAGAATTGGTAGATGAATTTTTTGCCGGCAACGCAGTGCTTGGCCTTCAAGCTGCCGGTCGGGTA
>JAIUNH010000155.1 GCA_020161965.1 Pseudomonadota bacterium | reverse complement strand
CGTTCCGCGCCGCGATCCGGTCCAGACACGCCTGCGCAACCTCGACCGGCGAGAACGCTTTGCGTGCATAGCCCGCGAGATATTCGCGGACGGACAGGAACGCCAAATCGGACATTACGTTGCCTCCCGGGCATGAGCATGATTGGCTGGGGATGGACCGCCTGCGCCGCTGGGATTTTGTGACGCAGGTAGGAGAAGGGCGTAGTCGCGTAGTGGTTCTACGCGCAAGCCCTTCGACACCCCTGCGGCGCAAAAGAACGCGGCCCTTCGGGTTGGGTTCCGGCGGGCGCCCGCTTTGTTGCGGCTCTCGCCGATAGAACCACTATCGGCTTCGAGCCGCGCCGCGCGGTTCGCACACGCCGGAAGCCCAACGCAGGCGATTCATCCCCGGCCAATCATGCTCTAAGCTATGCTGGCACGTGGCTTGCGACAAATGAACTGTTTCCAACCACGGTCATAGCCCCCATGCGCCTGCTGCTCGCGATGTTCAAACACGAGACCAACACGTTCTCGCCGATCGTGACCGATCTGGCGCGGTTCGAAGCGTGGGGGCTGCAATGGGGCGACGACGTGGTGAAAGCATACGCGGATACGCGCATGCCGCTCGCCGCCTATATGAAACTCGCCCGCGAACGCGGGGCCGAAATCGTCACACCGGTGGCGGGCGAAGCGATGCCCGGCGGCAAGGTCACGCGCGACGCTTACGAAAAAGTCGTCGATGCGATTTTGGAGGCACTTGACGACACGATCGACGGCGCGTTGCTCGACCTACACGGCGCGATGGTGCCCGAACACACCGACGACGGCGAAGGTGAATTGCTTAAACGCATCCGCGCCAAACGTCCGGGCTTGCCCATCGCGGTGACCTGCGATCTGCACTGCAATCTGTCCCAAGCGATGGTCGAGAATTGCACCGCGCTGATCGGCTACAAAACCTATCCGCATGTGGATATGTACGAAGTGGCCGAGCGCGTCGGGCGCGTCGTGCTCGACGCGATGGACGGCAAATGCAAGCCGGTCCAGGCCTGGGCGCCCACGCCGCTCCTGTCGCAGACCTTGCGACAAGGCACGGCCGATCAGCCGATGAAGGCGATGGTCGAACGCGCGGCGGAATTGGAAACCCAACCCGGCATTCTTTGCGCGACCGTGTTCGGCGGTTTCGCGCTGTCGGATATTCCCATCGCCGGCAGCACCACGATCGTGGTCGCGGATGGTGACGCGCAGGCCGCGCGCGCGGCGGCGCAGGACCTCGCCGATCGCGTTTGGGACCAGCGCAAGGAATTCATCTATGTCCACCGGCCGATTGCGGGCGCCATCGCGCAAGCGCGCGAGTTGAACGCGGCGCCCATCGTGCTGCTCGATCATGCCGACAATGTCGGCTCCGGCGGCACGTCCGACGTCATGAAGGTTATCGCCGCCGTGCTCGATGCGGGGCTCGACGGTGTCGCCGTCGCCACGGTGTGGGATGCGGACGCGGTGCGGAAGATGTTCGCCGCCGGCAAAGGCGCGACGCTCACAATCGACCTCGGCGGCAAATCGCCGATGCCGGCGTTAAAGCTTGCACCCAAACCGCTGCGTTTGACCGGCACGGTGCAGAACCTCGCCGACGGGCGCTGGCGCGTCGAAGGGCCAATGTACACCGGCGTTATGGTGGATACGGGGCCAACGGCCGTGTTCCGCACGGAAGGCATGGAGATCGTCGTCTGCTCGCGCCATCACGAGCCGTGGGATACGGGCATCTTCACCGCCAACGGTATCGATCCCGCGCAAAGACGCTACCTGTTGCTGAAATCGCGGATTCATTATCGCGCCGGTTTCGCGCCCTTGGCCCGCGCGACCTTCACGCTGGACGGCGAAGGCGTCACGACGTCGGACAACACAAAGTTGGATTACCGGAATTTGAGCCGCCCGATTTATCCGCTCGATCCCGGTCCGTTCACGCCACCGCGCGCGCGAGACGCTTGATCGCCCCTCGCCGGCTTGGCATGCTTTGGGTGCGCTGCGGCATGAATTCGCTTCAGCTCGCAAAGACGACGCGCCGGAACAACCGGTGCGAAACCGAACAGGATCGGCTTTTCAGGAGGCTTCCATGAAAACCACTTTGAAACGGCTTGCCGCCGCCAGCGCGATCGCGCTGGCCGCCGGATTGGCCGTCGGTGTCGGCACGGCGGACGCGCAGCAGAAGGTGTTGCGCTTCATCCCGCATTCAAACCTGCCCGCGATCGATCCCGTCGCGACGACCGGCTACGTGGTGCGCAACCACGGCTATCTCGTCTACGACACGCTGTTCGCGACGGACGAGAATTTCAAAATCCAGCCGCAGATGGTCGACAAATGGACGACCAGCGCCGATGGCCTGCGCTGGGAATTCACGCTACGCGACGGCATGAAGTTCCATGACGGCACGCCGGTGAAGGGTGCGGATGCCGCGGCCTCGATCCGCCGCTGGACCGCGCGCGATTCCTTCGGCCAGACGCTGGCTGCGTCGGTCGATTCCTACGAGACGGTCAACGACTTGACATTCGCGATCAAGTTGAAGACGCCCTTCCCGCTGATGATCGACGCGCTCGGCAAATTGTCGAGCCAGGTGCCGTTCATCATGCCCGAGCGCATCGCCAACACCGATCCCGCCACGCCGATCACCGACGCGACGGGCTCGGGCCCGTTCCGTTTCGTGCGCGACCAATGGGTGCCCGGCCAGCGCGCGGTCTACGAGCGCTTCGCCGACTACAAGCCGCGTTCGGAAGCCCCGTCCTGGGCCGCCGGCGGCAAGGTCGTCAAGGTCGATCGCGTCGAATGGCGCATCATCCCCGACGCGGCGGTCGCTTCGGCAGCGCTGAACCAGGGCGAAGTCGATTGGTGGGAACAGCCGATCTTCGATCTGCTGCCCCAGCTCGCCCGCAACCGCGACATCGAGATCAAGAATATCGACCCCGTCGGGTCGATCATGATGGCGCGTTTCAATCATCTGCATCCGCCGTTCGACAATCCGGCGATCCGTCGCGCGGTGCTGATGGCGGCGAACCAGGAGGAATATCTCCAGGCCGTCGTCGGCAACAAAGAGTTCTACAAGGAGTGCAAATCCTTCTTCTCCTGCGGCACGCCACTGGCGTCGGACGTGGGCATCGAAGGGGCCGCCGGCAATCTCGAACGCGCCAAGGTGATGCTGCGCGAAGCCGGCTACAAGAACGAGAAGGTCATCATCATCTCGCCGACCGATATCCCGACGAACCATACGCAGAGCCTCGTGACCGAGGATCTGCTGAAGCGTCTGGGCATGAACGTCGAACTCGTCGCCACCGACTGGGGTTCGGTGCTGGCGCGCCGCGCCAACCGCAACGCGCCCGAACAAGGCGGCTGGTCGATGTTCCATACGTGGTGGGTCGGGCCCGATCTGGTGAACCCGGCGCTGCACGCCCCGTTGCGCGGCAATGGTGCGAACGCTTGGCCGGGCTGGCCGACCGACGCGCGGATGGAAGAACTGCGCAACGCCTGGCTCGCCGCCCCCACGGCGGCGGCGCAGGTGGAAGTCGCCAAGCAGATCCAGGCGCGCGCCTACGATCAAGCGCCTTACGTCACCACCGGCATGTTCCAGCAGCCGACGGCATTCCGCAAAAACATCACCGGCGTGTTGATCTCGCCCGTGCCGTTCTTCTGGAACGTCGACAAGCGCTAACCGAGTAAGCGGGCGACGAGGTCGTACGTGTTCGCATTCGTCGTCCGCCGTCTTCTGGCCACCATCCCCGTCATGGGGGTGGTGGCCCTTTTCGTTTTCTCGCTGCTCTATTTCTCGCCCGGCGATCCGGCCGCGATCATCGCGGGCGATCTCGCCACGGTCGACGACATCCAGCGCGTGCGCGTGGCGCTCGGCCTCGACCAGCCCTTCCATGTGCGCTTCGGCACCTGGCTCTGGGCGATCCTGAACGGCGATTTGGGCACCTCGATCTTCTCCGGCATTCCCGTCTCGACACTGATCGGCCAGCGTTTGGAGGCGACGATTTCGCTGTCCATCGTCACGCTGCTCTTCGCCGTATCGGTCGCCATTCCGCTGGGCGTCGTCTCGGCCTGGAAGGCCGGCGGCTGGATTGACCGCTTGGTGATGGGCTTCGCGGTGTTCGGCTTCTCTGTGCCCGTCTTCGTGCTCGGCTATCTGCTGATTTTCTTTTTCGCGCTGGAACTCGACTGGTTGCCGGTGCAGGGCTTCACCTCGATCAGCGAAGGCTTCTGGCCCTTCCTGCGCCAATTGATCCTGCCGGCCTTGGCGCTGGGCACGATCTATATCGCCCTGATCGCGCGCATGACGCGCGCCGCGATGCTCGATGTGCTGGCCCAGGACTATATCCGCACCGCCAACGCCAAGGGCTTGCGTACGGATAAGGTGCTGCTGGGCCACGCGCTGAAAAACGCGGCCGTGCCCATCGTCACCGTCATCGGCATCGGTGTGGCGCTGCTGATCGGCGGCGTGGTGGTGACCGAAAGCGTGTTCGCGATCCCGGGCCTCGGCCGCATGACGGTCGATGCGATCCTCCGGCGCGACTATCCGATCATCCAGGGCGTCATCCTGATGTTCGCCTTCGTCTACGTGCTCATCAATCTGCTGGTCGATCTCAGCTATACGCTGTTCGACCCGCGTATCCGGTATTGACGCGATGGCCCTGACTGCCGTCGGTCCCGCCCCCGAAGCCGCAATCGCCGGCAAGCGCCGCCCGTGGTGGCGGCGCAATATGTCGATCGTGCTGGGCGGCGGCTTGCTGTTCGCGGCGTTGATCCTGGCGCTGCTCGCCCCTTATCTCGGCACGGTCGATCCGACGGCGTTGTCGCCGATCCGCCGCTTCCGTCCGCCCTCCGAAGCCTATTGGTTCGGCACCGACCATCTGGGCCGCGACGTCTATAGCCGCGTTGTCTATGGCGCGCGCGCCTCGCTGCTCGTCGGCGTCGCGGTCGCGGCACTCGCGGTCGGTGCGGGGCTGTTCTTCGGCCTGATCGCCGGGTTCAATCGCTGGATCGATGCGGTGCTGATGCGCGTGATGGACGGGCTGATGGCGATCCCCGCCGTGCTGCTCGCCATCGCGCTGATGGCTCTGACCAAGGCGAGCCTCCAAAACGTCATCATCGCCATCGCGATCGCCGAAGTGCCGCGCGTCACGCGATTGGTGCGCGGCGTGGTGCTGACCTTGCGCGAACAGCCTTTCGTCGAAGCGGCGGTCGCGTCGGGCACCTCGACCGTCAAAATCCTCTATCGCCATATCCTGCCCAACACCGTGGCGCCGCTGGTCGTGCAGGCGACCTATATTTGGGCATCCGCGATCATCACCGAAGCGATCCTGTCCTTCATCGGCGCCGGGCTTCCGCCCTCGATCCCGACTTGGGGCAATATCATCGCGGAAGCGCGCGCCGTCTTTTCCGTCCGCCCGCATCTGATCGCCTTCCCCGCGGTGTTCCTGTCGGTGACCGTGCTGGCGATCAATCTGCTCGGCGACGGATTGCGCGACGCGCTCGACCCGCGATTGGCGCGCCGCCTATGACGCCGCTTCTGGAAATCGAAGATCTGCGCACCTGGTTCTTCACCAGCGACGGCGTGGTGCGCGCGGTCGATGGCGTTTCGTACTCGGTCGCCCCCGGCGAAACGCTGGCCGTGGTCGGCGAAAGCGGCTGCGGAAAATCCGTCACCGCCATGTCCGTGCTGCGCCTGCTGCCCTCGCCGCCCGCGCGGATCGTGTCGGGCGCCATCCGCTTCGAAGGCCGCGATCTGCTGACCGCGAGCGAAGCCGAGATGCGCAAGATCCGCGGCAACGAAATCTCGATGATCTTCCAAGAGCCGATGACCAGCCTCAATCCGGTGCTGACGGTCGGCCGCCAGATCGCGGAAACGTTGGAGCTGCATCAAGGAATGTCGGCGGCGGACGCGCAAGCGCGCGCGGTCGAAATGCTGGAACTCGTGCGCATTCCCGAAGCCAAGCGCCGGGCGCAGGAATATCCGCACCAGCTTTCGGGCGGCATGCGCCAGCGCGTGATGATCGCGATGGCGCTCGCCTGCAAGCCGAAGCTGCTGATCGCCGACGAGCCGACGACGGCGCTGGACGTGACGATCCAAGCGCAAATCCTCGAACTGATGCTCGAGCTGAAAGAACAAGTCGGTGCCGCCATCGTGCTGATCACCCACGATCTGGGCGTGGTCGCCGAAACCGCGCAGCGCGTCGTGGTGATGTACGCTGGCCGCAAGGTGGAGGAAGCCTCGGTCGCCGATCTGTTCGCGCGGCCGCAGCATCCTTATACGCGCGGATTGATGGGCTCGATCCCGCGCCTCGCGGGCGGGGCGAAGCGGCTCACCGAAATTCCCGGCATCGTGCCGCGCCTCAATCAGCCGATTATCGGCTGCGCCTTCGCCGAACGTTGCGCTTTCGTGAAGGAACGCTGCCGCAAGGAAGCGCCAATGTTCGAAGCCAAAGCGCCCGGACATTTCGCCGCCTGTTTCGAAAGCGCGAACCTGCCATGACAGCGCAACCGATCCTGCAGGTCGTCGACCTCAAGAAGCACTTCCCGATCCGCAAGGGCGTGCTGCAACGCGTCGCGGCGAAGGTCCACGCGGTCGACGGCATCACCTTCCATGTCAACGCGGGCGAGACGCTGGGCTTGGTTGGCGAAAGCGGCTGCGGCAAGTCGACGGCCGGCAAAACGATCCTCAAACTGATCGAGCCCGATTCCGGCACGGTCCGCCTGATGGGCGAACGCATCGACGCGCTAAGCCCGCGCGAGATGTGGCCCTATCGCCGCCAGTTGCAGGTCGTCTTCCAGGATCCCTATTCGTCGCTGTCGCCGCGTTTGACCGCCGGCGCCATCGTCGCCGAGCCGCTCGAGAATTTCGGCATCGCCAAGGGCAAGGAAGCGCGCGAGCGCGTCGCGTGGTTGTTCGAGAAGGTCGGCCTGCGCGCCGAGCAAATGGCGAAATACCCCTACGAATTCTCCGGCGGGCAGCGCCAGCGTCTGGGAATCGCGCGCGCCTTGGCCGTGCGGCCCAAGCTGATCGTCGCGGACGAGCCCGTCTCGGCGCTCGACGTGTCGGTTCAAGCGCAAGTCGTCAATCTGCTGATGGACCTACAGGAAGAATTCGGCCTGTCCTATTTGTTCGTCGCGCACGATCTCGCGGTCGTCGAACATATCAGCCACCGCGTGGCGGTCATGTATCTGGGAAAAATCGTCGAGATCGCGGACAAGAAATCGATCTTCGCCGCGCCGAAGCATCCCTACACCGAAGCGCTGCTCTCGGCCGCTCCGCTTCCCGATCCGACGACAAAACGTAAGCGCATTGTCCTGGCGGGTGACGTGCCTTCGCCGGTCAATCCGCCCTCGGGCTGCCGCTTCCACACGCGCTGCCCTTATGCGATCGATCGTTGCAAAACCGAGGAACCGGTCTTACGCGAAGCCGCGACCGGCCACCAAGTGGCCTGCCACTTACGCTAGGCGCCCACGCTAATCACGAAGTGCCGCTTCCACCCAAGCGGCGCGGCGGATCGTTTCCGCATCCTCGCCCGACGGTCCGACAAGCTGAATTCCCAGCGGCAGCCCGCCCGCGTTCTTGCCGGCCGGCAAGGCGATGCAAGGGTTTCCAAGCAGCGTCCAAGCGCGGTTGAACACCGGATCGCCGGTGCGTTCCAGGCCCTTTGGCGCCGCGCCGGGGGCGGCGGGCGTGAGGATCAAATCGAAATCGCGGAACGCATGCGACAGCAGGTTCCGGCACTTGGTCGCGAGTGCTTTTGCCGATGCTGTTGCGAAACTTAAAACATCTCGTGCGGCCGAAGGCGCCTCACTGGTTGGCAAACTCCTTGAGCATCTGGCGGTTTACGAAGCGCTCTTGATCAAGAACGAAGAACTTAAGAGTCTTTATCCCGATATGGTGAAAGACAAACTCACGGCGAAGCTCTCAGAACGGATGAAAGACTTTCAGGTTGATGAGGGTCGCCTCATGCAGGAAGTGATTTTCTATCTTGAGAAACTCGAGATAGACGAGGAAATCAATCGGGCAAAAATTCACGTGGCCAAGCTCAAAGAGGTCCTCAAGGGCAGTGGCGAAGTCGGGCGTCAAATCGATTTCCTGCTCCA
>JAIUNH010000154.1 GCA_020161965.1 Pseudomonadota bacterium | reverse complement strand
GGATCACCGGCACGTGCAGCCGGCCGACGGGAACCGCATCGGTGATGCGCGCCTGGAAGACGAACTCGTCGTACTGGTCGTCGCCGAGATCGCCGCCGCTCCAGACGATCGCCCTGACGCCGGACGAGACGGTCTGGCCGTTGAGCCGGTGGTCGCGGGCGTAGGGGCCGGTTTCGGTCTTCACGACCCAACCCGCCTTGGGCATCGGCTTCACGCCGGTCATGCCGTCGGGGATCTTCACGCGCACGGCGGTCGTGGGCGAGCCCGCACAGCCATGCGGCACGCGAATGACGGCCTTATAGGTCGAGCCCGCGACGGCTTGGCCTTGTTCGAGCGTGACATGGGCGAGTGCCGGCGCGGATAGCGACAGGAGAGCGACCGCACACGCGGCCGCGAGGATATTCTTCGACATGCGAATGGACTCCGGGTCTTGAGAAAAAGGCGAAAGGTTTCTCAGACCGGAGACGGGGGCCCGCGTGCGGGCGGGTTGACGAAATCGAGTTGCGCATCGATGTGTTTTTGCGCGGGCGCGTAGACAACCGGCACCCAGATCAACGCGACCGTCAGCGACGGGTCGCGCGGCTTCAGCGCCAGCGGATCGGGTATGTGGCAAAGCGGGCAGGTTTCCGCCATCGCCGCGGAATCGTGCGTGGCGCCGGTATCGACGGTGCAGAAATAGGCGCGGTCGAGTTCGCCCGCATGGGCGGGAACCGTGTGCACCACCGCCATCAAAATCTGGACGAGCAGCGCCAGGGCCGTGGCGTAGAGGCCCAGTTCGCGTGTCCAGAGGCGGCGGAACGGATTCATGCGGCGAACGTTTCCCTAGGGGAAATGTTCTAGCGGGAGATCTCGCGAAACACCAGCAATGCCGTCGCCCAGAGCCCGCCCGCCAGCATCGCGGCGGCGGCGATTCCCAGCAGCAGCGACAATCTGCCGCGCAGCAGCAATGCCGCGATCATCGCGACCACGCCGACGAGCAATAGAATCGGCCCGCCGAAATCCGGCGTCAGCAACAGGCTCAAACGATGCCCCGGCCGCGCAATGCCGCGCGTTCGTCGGCGTCGAGGCCCAGCAATTCCTCCAACACTTCGTCGGTGTGCTGGCCGCATACCGGGGGTGCACGGCGATAACTGGGCGGCGTCTTCGACATTTTGATCGGGCTGGCGATCAACGGCACGTCGACGCCCGATGCGTGCGGCATCGTGATCTTCATGCCGCGCGCGACCACTTGCGGATCCTCGAACACTTGGCCGATATCGTTGACGGGCGAGCAGGGCACGCCGGCTTTGGCGAGACCTTCGACCCACTGCGCTTGCGGCTTGGTGCGCATGAACTCGTTCACCAAGCGCACGACTTCCTGGCGGTTGGTCACGCGTTGCGGATTGGTCGCGAAACGCGGATCGTCGGCGAGTGCTGCATGCCCCGCAAATTCGCACAGCTTGCGGAATTGGCCGTCATTGCCCACGGCCAGAATGACGAAGCCGTCGGCGCATTCGAACACTTCGTAGGGCACGATATTCGGATGCGCGTTGCCTTGGCGCTTGGGCACTTTGCCCGAGACGAGATAATTGAGGCCTTCATTGGCGAGCCACGAGACTTGCGTGTCGAGCAGCGCCATGTCGATGTGCTGGCCTTCGCCCGTGTTGTCGCGATGGCGCAACGCCGCCAGGATCGACACGGCCGAATACATGCCGGTCATGATGTCGGCGATGCCGACACCCACTTTATGCGGCTGGCCGCCCGGCGTGCCCTCGGCCGGGCCGGTGATCGACATGATGCCGCCCAGCCCTTGGGCCAGCATGTCGTAGCCCGCGCGCGGCGCATAAGGCCCGGTCTGGCCGAAGCCGGTGATCGAGCAATAGACGAGGCGCGGAAACTCGGCCGATAGGGTTTGGTAGTCGAGCCCGAATTTCTTCAAATCGCCGGTCTTGAAATTCTCGATGAACACGTCGGATTTGGCGATCAGGCGCTTGGCGATCGCTTGGCCTTCGGGCTTCGAAAGATCGAGGCTGATCGAGCGCTTGTTGCGATTAGCGGAGAGGTAATAGGCGCTCTCGCCCGTCGGCTTGCCGTCCTTGCCGGTGACGTAAGGCGGGCCCCATTTGCGGGTGTCGTCGCCGGCCCCCGCGCGCTCGATCTTGATCACGTCGGCGCCGAGATCGCCGAGGAGCTGCGTGCAGGTGGGCCCCGCGAGAATGCGGGTGAGGTCGAAGATGCGGATTCCGGAAAGGGGCAGGGCGTTCATGGCGGCGAACCATGCCGCCCCGCCTTCCGTCATGCAAGTTCGATCAAACGGGCGCCGCGCGGCCGAGGATCAGTTGCGCCGCCTGGCCGAACGACGTGGGCCAGGTCGGCGTTTGCGGCAAAGCCGCGAAGCGGCGGAAATCCGCATCCTCGCCTTCGATCGCATTCGCGACGATTTCCCCGGCCAGCGTGGTCAATGCCACGCCATGGCCGCAGAACCCGACCAAATGGATCAAGCCTTCGCGGTCGGCGAAGCGCGGCATGCCGTCGGTCGTCACGTCGACCAAGCCGCTCCATGCGCGCGCGATCTTCGCCCGGGCCAGATCAGGCAACGCCTTGGCGAGCGCGCGGCGCAGCCAAGTTTCGGCGAGCGGCGGATTGCCCCGGCCCGGCCAACCGCCCGCACCGAACTGCAATCGACCGTCCGCCGTGCGGCGCATATAACGCAGCGCCGGGCTGGTGTCGTATGCCGCCCCGGTTGCCCAAGCCGGGAACTTCGCCAGCGGGGCCGTTTCCAGCATGAAGGTGCGCACGGGGGCGAGCAGGCGGTCCGTGCCCGCTTCGAGCCCCGGCAGATCGACATTCGCGGCGAGCACGACGCGATCGGCGATAACGTCGCCCTTGGGCGTGGCGACATGCCATTTGCCGTTCGCGCGCGCGATCCCGGTCGCGGGGCGGCGCTCGTGCAAGCTGGCGCCTGCCGCTTTGGCTTGTGCCACCAAGGCGCCGACGTATTTGACCGGATCGATCGAGAAGGCGCGCTTGTCGATCAACGCGCCATGTCCCGCAAGGCCGGGCAATGCGCGCTTGAATGCGGCGGCGTCGAGAATCTCCGCCGCGTCGTCGCCGAACACGTCGCGCCGCAACGCGGCTTGACGGGCAAGTCGCGGCAGATCGGCTTTCGCCGCCGCGACGATCGCAACATGGTCGCGGATGTCGCAAGCGTTGCCGCCAAGGTCACGCACCTTGTCGAGGCCGCGCAGGCTGATCTGCCACAGCTCGCGCGCGCGGGTTTCGCCGAATTCGGCGATCATCGCGGCGGGATCGGCGGCGAAGCCCGGCAGAACTTGGCCCCCATTGCGGCCGGAGGCGCCCGCACCGGGGCGCGTGGCTTCGATGATGGCGACGTCGTAGCCGCGCTTGGCGGCGTGAAGGGCGGTCGACAAGCCGGCATAGCCGGCGCCGACGACGCAGATTTCGGTACGGATGGAAGAAGACATGACACAGCAATTCCAGCGGCCGGCCCGATCGGGGCCGTCCGCTATTGTTCAGTAAAGGGATGGATCGCGTGCGCGCGAAGGCGCGCTATTCGAACAGGCGGACGCTAACGGTCCGGCTCGGGCGAATAGGCGGCGCTTGATGCGACGTCGCGCATGAAGCGATCGAACATGAATTTATCGGTCGACATGATACGAACCTCAGGACCGATATAGTGACGCGGCATTGTGACGGCAATGCGGTCGCCGATAAGGCATTGAATAAAAAACGGAATATCAGGCCTGACGAAGTTTCGGTTGCGCGCCGTATGCGGCGTCGCGGAAAGTCGCTTCCGACATGGACATTCCCACCGATCCCGCGTTCTACGCCGTCGCATTCACGACGATCTTCGTCATCTCGTTTTTCAAAGGCGGTTTCGGCGGCGGCTTCGCCACGCTTGGCATTCCGTTTCTGGCGTTCGTCATGTCGCCGCTCGACGCCGCGATCATGATGGCGCCGTTGGTCGCGTTCATGGACGTGTTCACGTTGAACTCGTTCCGGCGCGCGACATGGAGCCTGCCCGATCTTAGATTCCTGATTCCCGGCCTGCTCGTCGGGCTGGCGATCGGGTTTTTCGCTTTCGTCTATGTCGATCCGCATCTGATCGAACTCGTCATCGCGGCGATCACGTTGATCTTCACGATCCGCTGGTTCCTGGGCGGGCGGAAGATCGAACGCCGCACCGATCGCCGCATCCTTGCGCAATGCGATGCCGTGGGGCGCCATGGCCGGGTTCACGACCTTCGTGGCGCACTCGGGCGGGCCGCCATTGAACATCTACATGCTGCGCCGCGGCCTCGATAAAACGATCTATGCCGGCACATCGGCGGTGTTCTTCGCGGTCGGCAATGTGCTGAAGCTGCCGCCGTATCTTTATATCGCCGGCTCGACGCCGCATCTGCTGTGGACGGCGTTGATCCTGTCGCCGTCGGTGCCGCTGGGCGTGTGGCTGGGGCGCAAGTTCCACGACCGGCTCGACGGCCCGCAGCTCTTCAAACTCTGCTACGTGCTGCTGTTCCTGGCGGGTTTGAAGCTCGCCTATGACGGCGTGCGCGGGTTCTTTTTTTAGAAATCGCGGTTGGTCGCCAGACGCATTTCTTCGATATCGAGTTCGCGCAGCAGCTTGTGCAGCACGCCGTCGCCGATCTCGCGTTCGCGGCGCAGCTTCAATAGGCGCTTGCGCTCCGCGGCGAGCAACGCTTCGCGCACATGGCGCGCTTGGGCGCGGGCTTGCGCGAAATCGAGATCGTCCTGCGTGGGCGCTTGTTCCAGCAAGCGCGCTTGATAGATGCGGCGCAGCGTGGGCGCCAAATCCAGCGCCACGATATCGTGCTGCGCTTGATCTTCGAGCTCGGTCAACCCCGCATGCGCCATTTTGCGCCGCGCGGTTTCTTCCTCCGATTCCTCGTTGCGGTCGCCGCCGACTTTCATCATGCGGATCAGCGGGCCCAGCGTCGTGCCTTGGACGATCAGTGTCGCGAAGATGACGGCGAAGGACAGGAACACGATCAGATCGCGCGCCGGGAACGGCTCGCCCACGCCTGCGAAATGCGGGATCGCTTGTGCGGCGGCAAGGCTGACCACGCCGCGCATGCCGCACCAACCGATGATGATCGTCATCTCGATCGGCGGCTTGGATTCGATGCGCCGCACCGCTTCGAATAGATGCGGGACATAGGCGTTGGGGAAAACCCACAGCATGCGGATGACGATCGCGGCGGCCGAGATCGCGCAGGCCCAGCTCAGCAACTCGGTCAGCGAATAGGCGCTCAAGCGGCCGGTGATGCCGTCGAGTTCCAGTCCGATCAGGATGAACACGATGGCGTTGAGCACGAAGACGACCGCACCCCACACCATGTTGCTTTGCATGCGCGCTTCGGCGCTGGCGAGTTCGGGCACGTGCCAGCCGATCACCAGCCCGGCGGCGACGACGGCCAAAACGCCGGAGACGTGAATCTGCTCGCCCAGCAGGAAGGCGACATAGGGCACGATGAACGAGGCGACGATTTGCAGCAGCGTTTCGTCGAGCCGTTTCATCACCGCGACGGCGCCGAAGCCCAGCGCCACGCCAAGCCCCGTGCCGCCGACGGCGTAGACCGCGAAAGTCGCCGCCGCTTCCCAGACAGAAAACGTGCCGGTCAGCACGGCGGCGAGTGCGAATTTGTAGAGCACGAGGCCGGTCGCGTCGTTGACCAGGCTTTCGCCTTCCAGGATCGCAACGATGCGGCGCGGCAGTTTCAAGCGTTCCATGATCGCGGCGGCCGCGACCGCGTCGGGCGGCGAGACGATGGCGCCGAGCAGGAATGCCGCCGCCCAAGGCACGTCGGGCACCAGCCATTTGAAGACGAGCCCGACGCCCAACGTCGTCGCGAAGACGAGGCCGATCGCCAGCAGCAGGATCGGGCGGATATAAATGCGGAAGTCGCGCCACGACGTATAGAATGCCGAGGCGAACAGCAGCGGCGGCAGGAACAGCGCCAGCGTCAATTCCGGGTCGAGGCGCACGTCCGGCAGCCCCGGCACGAAGGCGAGCCCCATGCCTGCGATGACCAACAGCACCGGGTAGGGCAGGCGCAGCACGTCGGAAAAGCGGCCGAGCGCGACGGCGACCGCCAACATGATGAGTACGATTTCGAGCAGCGCCAAAGGTAAAGCCTCTGATAGACTCGTGCGGTGCCATGACCGACCGCCTCGACTCTATCCTCGATTTTCTCGCCCTCGTCGACCGTTTCAAGAAGGTCGAGCGCCGCGCGAAGCTGGGCGACATGTCCCGGCGGGAGAATTCGGCCGAACATTCCTGGCACATGGCGCTGGTCGCCATGGTGCTGGCGCGCGAGACCGGCTTCACCGGCGATCTCGCCCGGATGCTGTCGATGGTGCTGGTCCACGATCTGGTCGAGATCTATGCGGGCGATGCCGGCGCCTATGACGTGGCCGCACGCGCGGCGGCCGTGGCGAAGGAAGACGCGGCGGCCAAAAAGCTGTTCGGATCGCTGCCGCCGGACCTCGGTGCCGAGTTCGACGGGCTATGGCGCGAATTCGAGGCGAAGCGAACGCCCGAGGCGAAACTCGCCAATGCCTGCGACCGGGTACAGGGCTTCCTGCAATCCTATCTGTCGGAAGGCCTTTCCTGGGCGGAGATCGGCGTCACCCGCGACCAGACGCTGGAACGCACGCGGCCCGCGCGCGAGGCGCATCCCAAGATCGAAGAGCTGATCTTGCGCATCTATAAGCGCGCCGACGAAGGCGCGTTTTGGGATGCTTCGGGCAAAGCCGTCGGGCGTGGGAAGGGCGTGCCGCGCTGAGATTGAGATTTTTATCTATAAGATGGTACAAGTTTTAACTCAGATTGCAGCTTAGAATTATTTGATACTTAGTGCTAAAATTCAAATTCATTTGGGGATTCTAAGTTCATTAGGAGATAGCCCTATGAGGGGATCGTTCTTTGGCTCGTATGGTAGTGCTTTTAGCAAGTATGCGACGTTTGAAGGGCGCGCTCGTAGATTGGAGTTTTGGGCATTTTCTACTTTGAATGTGTTTATTGCTGCATTCCTGGGGGTAATTGAAAACAGTCCTGATGGGGTGTCTAGACTAGCATCGCTTTTTTGGTTGTTTATTCTGCTTCCTAGTATAGCGGTTGCGGTTAGACGACTTCATGATATTGGGCGTACTGGTTGGTGGTGGCTGATTTGGTTTATCCCAGTGATTGGATGGATTGTTCTCATTATATTTTACGCCACAAAAGGTGATGCCGGCGACAACCAATACGGGCCCGATCCGAAGGCAGCACCCGTGCCGGAATTGCCGCCGAACGCGTAAGGGGCTCGTGCCCGATCCGGTCGTAGCTCGTGCCGATCTATTCGATGGCGAAAATAGAAAAAACGATCTTCGGCTGGTACGCCTATAGCCTCTCGAAATGTGTGACGTTTTCCGGCCGCGCGCGACGCAAAGAATATTGGTATTTCACGCTGGCGAACACGAGCGTGATCTTCGCTATTGCGATCGCAATTGGCGATAGGTCCCCCGCATCGCTGATCTTCACACTCATGTTGATACTGCTGAACATCGCCGTGGCCGCGCGACGCCTGCACGATACCGGTCATCCCGGTTGGTGGCAGTTGTATTGGTTTGTGCCGCTCATCGGCTGGTTCGAATTGATCGTGCTCTTCTTGAAAAAAGGCGATGCCGGCGCCAACCAATACGGGCCCGATCCGAAGGCCGAGCCGTTGCCGGAACTGCCGCCGAACGCCTAGCGCCCGATGCGCAGCCAGTCGAGATAGCCTTGCAGGATGAAGGCGGCGGCCATTTTGTCGACGACCTCGGCCCGCTTGGCGCGGCTCATATCCGCGTCGAGCAGCGTGCGCGTCACGGCCTGGGTCGACATGCGCTCGTCCCACATCACCAGCGGCAGGTCGATTTTGGCCAAAAGATTACGCGCGAAGGCCCGCGTCGCCTGGGCGCGGGGGCCCGCCGTGCCGTCCATATTGACCGGCATGCCCAGAACGAATCCGCCCACGTTGCGGGCCTTGGCCAGCGCCACGACCTGATCGTAATCGGCCGAGGCCTTGCGCCCGCGCCGGACGGTGTCGAGCGGCGAGGCGATCGACAAACCGGGGT
>JAIUNH010000153.1 GCA_020161965.1 Pseudomonadota bacterium | reverse complement strand
GGCCATTTTCTGGTCGGGGCGGCGATCTTCGACGGTCTGGCTGCGACGATCGGCCGGATGCGCCACCTGATGGACGGCGCACGGGCCGGGCTTTAAAGCCCCGAAATCCTACTTTCGCTGGCCGATCAAGCCGATCGGGTAACGCTGAGGGTTCGTCATCCGAGCCCTGGCATATCCATTGCTTGATCCACCGTAGGGCGTGTCGGACGCCCGAAACCAAGAATTAGGAGGGCACATGCCCCTGGATCGTTTTTCCCGCCGCTCGTTCCTGCAAGGTACCGCCGCCGGGGCCGCCGCCCTGTCGCTGGGCGACATCAAGCTGGCCGCCGCTCAGGCGAAGGTGACCATCGGCATCGTCTATGTCGGACCGAAGGACGATTTCGGCTGGAACCAGGCCCATGCGGTCAGCGTCGCGGCGCTGCGCAGCCTGCCGAACGTGTCGATCGTCGAGGAAGAGAACGTGCCCGAGACCGCGGCCGTGCTCAAATCGATGGAGTCGATGATCAATCTCGAGGGCGCCAATCTGATCCTCGCGACCTCGTTCGGCTATTTCAACCCGTTCATGGTCGATGCGGCCAAGAAATATCCGAAGGTCACATTCCGTCACGCCGCCCCGTTGTGGGAGAAGGACAAGCATCCGGCGAACGCGGGCAGCTATTTCGGCTATCTCGATCAGGCGCATTACATCAACGGTGTGGCCGCGGGCCTCGCCACCAAGACGAACAAGATCGGCTTCGTCGCCGCCAAGCCGATCTCGTCGGTGCTGCGGAATATCAACTCGGTGCTGTGGGGTGCGCGCTCGGTCAATCCGAACGTCACGCTGCAACTGATCTTCACCGGCGATTGGGCGCTGCCCGTGCGCGAAGCCGAAGCCGCCAACGCGTTGGCCGGGGCCGGTTGCGACATTCTCACCTGCCATGTCGACAGCCCGAAGGTCGTGATCGAAACCGCCGAACGGCGCGGGATCATGAGCCTGGGTCACAACGCGAGCCAAGCCACGTTGGCGCCCAAGGGCTTCATCACCGGGGCGGAATATAAGTGGGAGACGATCTATCGCTCCTACGCCGACGACATCGCCAAGGGCCAGCCGGTGCCGAACATGCTGGCCGGCGGTTACGAGAAGGACATGGTGCGCAACACCGCTTACGGTGCGGGCGCGCCCGAGGCCGCGCGCAAAGCGGCCGATGCGGCGATCGCCGATCTCAAAGCCGGCAAGCGCATCCTGAAAGGTCCGGTCAAGGACAACAAGGGCGCCGTGGCGCTGCCCAGCGCCGATGGTTACGACAATCTCGATCGCGTGCTCGACGGCATGAACTTCCTCGCCGACGGCGTGGTCGGGTCGATCACCTGAGGAACCGGGGCGGATGCCGAGCGCGTCCGCCCCTTTCATTTCCGGACGAAGGATGACCGACATCGCCCGTTCCGCCAGCGCCGCGTCGCAAAGCGTTTTCGATTCCGATTGGATGATCCGCGTGCGGCGCGGGTCGGAAGCGCTCGCCATTCCGATCGCGGCGCTGCTGGTGTCGGCGCTATTGTTCTCGATCTTCCTGCTGGCGCTGGGCAAGTCGCCCGCGCAGTTTTATCAGCTCATTTGGCTTGGCGGCTTCGGCACGGGCTTCTCGTGGTCGAACACATTGCTGCGGGCGGCCCCCGTCATGCTCACGGCCTTGGCGGTCGCGATCCCCGCACGCTTGGGCTTGACCATGATTGGCGGGGAGGGCGCCTTGGTGCTCGGCGGTTTCACGGCCGCCGCCATCGCCATTCCGATGATCGGCGGCGGCGCGCCCATCGTTATGCATGTGCTGATGTTCGCGGGCGCGTTGGCCGTCGGCGCGGCGTGGGTCGGGATCGCGGGCGCATTGCGCCAGTTTCGCGGCGTCAACGAAACGATCTCGACGTTGCTGCTGTCCTATATCGCGATCGCGATCATGAATTTCTTCGTCGAGGGCGCGTTGCGCGATCCTGCTGATCCCAACAAGCCCTCGACCAAGGCGCTGGAAAGTGTCGAGATGATCGGCAAGCTGCCGGGCATCGACGTGCATTGGGGTTTGGTCTTCGCGATCGTCGCCTGCGTCGCCGTCTATGTCCTGATGTTCCGCACGACGTTCGGCTTCGCGTGCAAGATCGCGGGCGGCAATGCGCGCGCGGCGCTCGCGCAAGGCTTGCCGGTCGGGCGCCTCGTCATCGTCGCGACGTTGATCGCGGGTGCATGCGCAGGCATGGCCGGGTATTTCGAAATCGCGGCCGTGCACGGCAAGGCGAACGCGTCGCTCGCCTCCGGCTACGGTTTCACCGGCATTCTGGTCGCATTCCTCGCGCGCCAACATCCGCTGGCGATCATGCCCGTGGCGATCCTGTTCGGCGGGATCGCGGCGGCGGGCGGCATCATCCAGCGGCGCATGGGTTTGCCCGATGCGACCGTGTTGCTGCTGCAAGGCCTGACCTTCGTCGTGCTGCTGGCGAGCGAGACATTCTATGGCCGCTTGACGCTGTTCAACCCCAAAGCGCGGACGGATCGGACCTGATGGACGCTGGCCTCGCTTTGTCGACCGTGATCGCCGCGATGCTCGGCGGCGCCATTCGCGTTACCACGCCGTTCTTGTTCGTCGCCCTGGGCGAAATGCTGACCGAGCGCTCGGGGCGGATCAATCTCGGCCTCGAAGGCACGTTGGTGCTGGGGGCGATGACCGCCTACGCATTTTCCTACGCGACGGGCTCGCCGTGGATCGGCGTGCTGGCGGCGGGTTGCTTCGGTTTCCTGATGGGCACGTTGCACGCCACGATCTGCCGTTTGCCGGGCGTGAACGACATCGCCGTCGGCATCGCGTTGATGCTGTTCGGCACGGGGATCGCGTTCTTCTTCGGCAAGCCCTATATCCAGCCGACCGCACCGCGCCTGCCGTCGATCTCGCTGGGGGCGTGGACCGGTGATCCGCGCTTCGAACAAGCACTACAAATCAATCCGCTGTTCCTGATCGGCATCGCGCTGGCGATCTTCCTTGCCTGGGCATTGAAGAACACGCGCATGGGCTTGGTGCTGCGCGTGACGGGCGATAGCGAAGCGGCGGCCCGCGCGCTGGGCCATCCCGTTATGCTCATCCGCTTGCTCGCGACCGCCGTCGGCGGTTTCTTCGCGGGCGTGGGTGGTGCCTTCCTGTCGCTCTATTATCCGGGTAGCTGGAACGAAGGCTTGTCGTCGGGCCAGGGCTTGATGGCGGTGGCACTCGTCATTTTCGCGCGTTGGGACCCGATCCGCTGCCTTTATGCCGCCTTGCTGTTCGGCGCCGCCGGCGCCTTGGGGCCGGCGTTGCAGTCCATCGGTGTGACGCAAGGCTATTACTTCTTCAACGCCGCACCTTACATTTTGACGCTGTTCCTGATGATCGGTTCGGCCGGTTCGAAACGCGCCTTGCGCGATGCGCCGGGCGAATTGTCGTTGACGCGATGACCGGCATGACCAGCGAACGCCGCGCGATCGGTCTGGAAGCCGTCAAGATGCGTAAGGTCTTCGGCGGGCTCGTCGCCCTCGACGACGTGTCGCTGAAAGTGCCCGCCGGCACGTTCCATGCGCTGCTGGGCGAGAACGGGGCAGGGAAATCCACGCTCGTCAAATGCATCATGGGCTTCTACAAGCCCGATGGCGGCCAGGTTCTGGTCGATGGGCGGCAAAGCGCCATCGCCAATCCGCGCGAAGCGGCCGAAGCCGGGATCGGCATGGTCTATCAGCATTTTACGCTCGTACCTTCGCTGACCGGGGCGGAGAACCTCGTCGTGTCGCGCCCGCGTGGGAGCCAGATCATCGATTGGAAGACCGAGCATGCGGCGCTGGAGGAATTCCTCGCGCGCATGCCGTTCCGCGCCCCGCTCGACAAGCCGGTCCATATGCTGTCGGCGGGCGAGAAACAGAAGCTCGAAATCCTCAAGCAGCTGTTCCTCGACCAGCGTTTCATCATCTTGGACGAGCCCACGTCGGTTCTGACGCCTGACGAAGCCGACGAAGTGCTCGGCTTGCTGCGCGGCATGACCAAGCGCGGCGACGTGACCGTACTGATGATCACGCATAAATTCCGCGAAGTGCAGGCCTTCGCCGACGATCTGACCGTGCTGCGCAAGGGCGGTTATGCGGGTTCGGGCAAAGTGTCCGAAACGTCGATCGACGCGATGGCCAAGATGATGATCGGCGATACGCAGATCCGCGAACGCGCGGCGCGCGTGGCGCATAAAGATGCCCCCGTGACGCTCGATATCGCGGGCGTGTGCGCGGATGCCGATGATGGCCGCGCGGCGGTGGATGGGATCAATCTCAAAATCCATGCGGGCGAGATCGTCGGCATCGCGGGCGTATCGGGCAACGGGCAGAGCGCGTTGGTCGAAGTTCTGTCCGGCCAGCGCCCGATGCGCGAAGGGCAGTTGACGATCAAGGGTGCGGATTTCCTGCCGAGCCGTCAGTCGATGGCGAAATACAAGGTCTTCGGCCTGCCCGAGGAGCCGTTGAAGAACGCCGCCGTGCCCAACATGACGGTGGCGGAGAACATCGCGTTCCGCACCTTCGACCAGCCGCCGATCGCCAAGCTGGGCTGGTGGCTGTCGGCCGGGCCGATGCGCAAACGCGCGCAGGAATTGATCGCGCGCTATCGCGTCAAAACGCCGTCGGCCGACGCGCCCATCGCGGCTTTGTCCGGCGGCAATGTCCAGCGCGCCGTGCTGGCGCGCGAACTTTCGAGCGAGGTCGACGTGCTGATCGTCGCCAATCCGTGCTTCGGTTTGGATTTCGCGTCGGTCGAAGAAATCCGTGCCCAGATCATGGATCAGCGCAATCGCGGGGCGGCGGTGCTGCTCGTCTCCGAAGATCTCGACGAGATCCTGTCGCTGTCCGATCGCGTCGCCGTGATGTCCGAAGGCAAGATCGCCTATGTCGAGGAGATCGGTAAAACCGACCGCGCGACGATCGGCCATCATATGGCGGGGCACGGGCATTAAGGCGGGGGTCACCGACATGGACGAGATCGAAGTTCCGGCACAGCCCGACGCCTTTCCCTTCGTGCCGGGCAAGACGGCTTTGGTCGTCATCGACATGCAGCGCGATTTCATCGAGCCCGGCGGGTTCGGCGCCGCCTTGGGCAATGACGTATCACGGCTTCAGCCGGCGATCGAGCCGGTGGCGAAGCTGCTGGCGCTGTTCCGCGCCAAAGGCTGGCCGATCGTCCACACGCGCGAATCCCATTTGTCCGATCTGTCCGATTGCCCGCCGGCCAAGCGTAAAGGCAAGCCGGGCTTGCGCATCGGCGATATCGGCAAGATGGGGCGCATCCTGGTACGGGGGCAACCCGGCAACGCGATCGTCGAGCGTTGCGCACCGATGAAAGGGGAGATCGAAATCGACAAGCCGGGGAAGGGCGCCTTCTACGCGACCGCGCTCGGCACCATTCTCGACCGCAAGGGGATCACGCATCTCGTTTTCGCGGGCGTGACGACGGAGGTTTGCGTGCAGACCTCGATGCGCGAGGCGAATGATCGCGGCTATGTTTGTTTGGTCGTCGAGGAAGCAACCGAAAGTTACTTCCCCGAATATAAATCGGCCGCTTTGTCGATGATTCGGGCGCAGGGCGGTATCGTCGGACGCACGGCGAATCTTGCCGATCTGGAAAAGGCGTTGGCCTAGACGCCCTTGGTGCCGTTGGCGCATAGTGGGCACGACGCGTTTTCCCGGATCGAGATTTCCATGAACCCCGCGCGCCGCGAATTGGGCTTCGAGGATATGAATCCGGGCGTGCCGCTCGATCCGGATATCGCGGCGATTTACGACTTTTGGTGCGAGTTGGCGCCCGATCGGCTTCTGCCGGGCCGCCAGCATGTCGATCCGGCGAAGATGCCGGCCCGGTTGCTGCCGTCGATCTGGCTGCTCGACGTGCAGCGCGAACCGTTCCGACTGCGCTACCGTTTGGTGGGCACGGCGATCGTCGAGGCGATGCGCGCGGACCCGACCGGCAAATGGCTCGACGAGGCGCATCCGCATGTCAGGCAACGCCCCGAATTCTTCGAACGTTACGCGCGCGTGGCGCTTCTGGGCGTTCCCAGCCGGCGGCGCGGCATCGCGCAGCTTTGGATCCACGCCGATTATCGCGAGATCGAGAATCTGATTCTGCCGCTGGCGAGCGACGGCACGCATGTCGATATCGTGATGGTTTCGACCAAGCTGTTCCGCTACGCGCCCGAACGCCGGGCTTAGGCGAGGCTCAGTGCCCGCCGCCGCCGGCCGCGCGCTTGGGGCGTTGCATCAACGGCGTCAACGCCACCAGCAGCATGAACAGGAAGGTGAGGGCGATGAACACGTCGCCCATCGCCATCACGAAGGCCTGCTGGTGCACGAGCCCCGCCATTTTCTTGATGGCGCCCCGTTCGGCGTCGCTGCCCAGGCGCGACAAGGCGCCGGTCATCATCGCCAAGGTCTCGAGCGCCGCCTGACTCGACCACGTCACCTGCTCGTGCAGGCGTTGAAGATGCAAATCCGTGCGGTTGTTGAGGAGCGTGTTGATGAGCGCCAAGCCGACCGCGCCACCCAGATTGCGGGTGAGGTTGTAGAGCCCCGACGCGCCCTTCAGCCGTTCGGGCGGCAGCGAACCCAGCGCCAGATTGTTGATCGGCACCATGCAGGTCATGATGCCGATGCCGCGCAGCATCTGCGGCACCAGCAATTCCCAGAAATCCCAGTCGATCGTGATGGCCGAGGCTTGCCACGTGCCGGCCGAGAACATCACGAAGCCCGCCGCGATCAGCACGCGCGGATCGGCCTTCGCGGTCAGGCGGCCGATGATCGGGGCGGTGAAGAACATGCAAAGCCCGGTCACGAACATCGCCTCGCCGATCTGCAAGGGCGAGAAGCCGCGCACGCGGGCGAGATAGACGGGATAGAGATAGGTGAGGCCGTAGAGACCGATCCCCATGACGAAGGAACAGATCGACGCCGCCGTAAAGGTGCGGTTGGCGAAGGCAGTCAGATCGACGATGGGCCTTGGCACGGTCAGGTTCCGCCAGAAGAACGCCATGGCGCCCAACGTCGCGGCGCAGGCGGCGGTGACGATCAGATCGCTGCCGAACCAATCCTTGGCCGGGCCTTCTTCGAGCACGTATTCGAGCGAGCCGAGGAACACCGCCATCGCGCCCAGGCCCAGCCAGTCGAAGCCTTCGAGCAGCGAGAGATCGGGCCGATCGAAATCGACCAGCACCCATACCGCGATGGTTACGAAAATGCCGGGCACGATATTGACCAGGAACAGCCAGTGCCAGGAGAACAGGTCGGTGAGATAGCCGCCGACCGTCGGGCCGATCGTCGGTGCGAGCGTGGCGACGAGGCCGACCACGGGCGCGATCATCGATTGCTTGCTGCGCGGGAAGATCGTGTAGGCGGCGGCGAACACGGTCGGGATCATGCCGCCGCCGATAAACCCTTGCAGCGCGCGCCAGACGATCATTTCCCCGATCGACGTGGATTGCGCGCACATGAAGCTCATCAGCGTGAAGCCGCCGGCCGACAGCGCAAAGACGATGCGGGTGGAGAAGGCGCGGCTCAAGAAGCCCGACAGCGGAATCATGATGACTTCCGCGATCAGATAGCTCGTCTGAACCCAGGAGACTTCTTCCGCGCTGGCCGAGAGTCCCGCTTGGATCTCGGCGAGCGATGCGGAGACGATCTGGATGTCGAGGATCGCCATGAACATCCCGAACACCATCGCGATGAAGGCGGCGAGGCGTTTGGGATCGATACGATCCTGGTCGATTGTTTGGGCGGCCATGGCCGGGCTCACTTCGCCCCGTTCACTTCGCGTTGTCGGCCCCGGCGGCGGTCATGTCCTTCGTGCGCACATCGACGACGACGGACATGCCCGGGCGCAAGCGGCCTTCGCGCGCCACGTCCTCGGGCAGGGCGATGCGCACCGGCAGGCGCTGCACGATCTTGGTGAAATTGCCGGTCGCGTTCTCGGGCGGCAGCAGCGAGAACTCCGCACCCGTGGCGGGCGCCACGCTCGCCAGATGGCCGAGGATCGTGCGGCCGGGATAGGCGTCGACATGCAGCTCGACATCCTGGCCGGGACGCAAGGTCGCGAGCTGCGTTTCCTTGAAATTGG
>JAIUNH010000152.1 GCA_020161965.1 Pseudomonadota bacterium | reverse complement strand
TCGTTGAGCGGCAGGATCGGCACCACGCCCTGACCGTTGGCGCCCGAACCGCCGTTCTGTTCGATGATGACCTTCTGGTTGCCGCGCAACACGTTCTCCATCATTTCGAGATAGAGGCGCTGGCGCGTGACGTCCGGCGCCGTGCGATAGGCTTCGAGCAACGCTTGATAACCCGCGACATCGCCCGTGGCGCGCGCCACGATCTGCTGGCGATAGCCTTCGGCTTCCTGAGCGAGGCGCTGCGCCTCGCCGCGTGCGCGCGGCACGATGTCGTTGCGGTAGGATTCCGCCTCGTTCTGCGCGCGCTGGCGATCTTGAATCGCACGCTGCACGTCGCGGAACGCGTCGATCACCTGCTGCGGCGGTTCGACGGCGCGGAACTGCACTTGATCGACCGCGATGCCCGCTTCGTAGAAATCGAGCAGGCTTTGCATCGCCGCCTTCACGCGCGTTTCGACCGAATTACGATTCTGGAAGATCGGCTGCATGGGCGTGAGGCCGATCGTCTCGCGCATCGCCGCTTCGGCCACCGACTTCACGGTGATTTCGGGCGACGCGACGTTGAACAGGAATTTCGACGCGTCGGCGATGCGCCATTGCACCGTGAAGCGCACGTCCAGAATGTTCTGGTCGCTGGTCAGCATCAGCGATTCGTCGAGCATCGCGCGGTCGCGGCGCGCTTCGTTGCCTTCGCGGAAACCGACCGTCAACTGGTTGACCGCCAGCACGTTGGTCTGAATCACGTTCTCGACCGGATACGGCATGTGCCAGTTCAGGCCGGGATAGGTGATGCGTTCCATTTCGCCGAAACGCAGCACGACGCCGACATTGGCGGGCTCGACCCGGTAGAACCCGGTCGCAAGCCAGCCCGCGACCAGCACGATGGCGCCCAGCGCCAGCGCCTTGGCCGAAAGACCTTGGCTACCGCCGCCCGGTCCGCCCGGAAAATAACGGCGCAGCTGTTCCTGACCCTTGCGGACCAGATCCTCGAAATCCGGGCCCTTGGACCCGCCACCCCCGCCGCCCGGCGGCCGTCCGCCGCCCCACGGGTTGTTCGGGCGCTGGCCGCCGCCATTGCTGCCGCCACCGCCGCCGCCCCATGGGCCGCCGCCACCACCTTGATTCCACGGCATGGAGATGTGCTTCCTTTCCCTGTCGTGAGACGTTGCGAATGTTCCGCAACGTCCGTGCCTAAAAACGCATTTCCGGAACAATTGGCCCCGGATCGAGTGCGGGCCTATATAAACGCCGAAGCGCCCCGGATCAAATCAGGACGCGCACGGATTTAAGCAAGTTTTACAGCGTTTCAAGTTCCCGCCCGATGAAGGACCCCCGCCCGTGAGCGTTGCCCAAGCCCAAATCCTCGAGGCCCTGAAGAAAATCGTCGACCCCGATACCGGCAAGGACATTCTCACGCTCGGCATGGTGCAAGGTCTGGTGGTACGCGACGGGCATGTGGGTTTCTCGCTGGAAGTCGATCCCGCGCGCGGCCCCAAGCTGGAGCCGTTGCGCAAAGCGGCCGAGCAAGCGGTCGAAAAAATCCCCGGCGTGCTGTCGGTCACGGCGGTTTTGACGGCACAAAAGGGCGGCGCCCCCGCCACACCGAAGGGCCACGGACACGCGCATGGCCAACAAGGACAAAGTGCCGGCGCCAAGCAGCTCGTCCCCGGCGTGAAAGCGATCGTCGCCGTCGCCTCGGGCAAGGGCGGCGTGGGAAAATCCACGACCGCGACCAACATCGCCGTGGCGTTGGCACAGAAGGGCTTGAAGGTCGGCTTGCTCGACGCCGACGTCTACGGGCCCTCGCAGCCGCGCATGCTGGGCCTGTCGGGCCGCCCGGATTCGCCCGACGGCAAAATCCTGGCGCCGATGAGCAATCACGGCGTTGCGTGCATGTCGATGGGCTTCCTGGTGCCCGAAGACACGCCGATGATTTGGCGCGGTCCCATGGTGATGGGCGCACTCGAACAAATGCTGCGCGACGTGGCCTGGGGCGAGCTCGACATCATGATCGTCGACATGCCGCCGGGTACTGGCGATGCGCAATTGACGATGGCGCAGCGCGTTCCCCTGGCCGGGGCCGTGATCGTCTCGACGCCGCAGGACATAGCACTGCTCGACGCGCGCAAGGGCCTCAACATGTTCCGCAAGGTCGAGGTGCCGGTGCTCGGCATCGTCGAAAACATGAGCTACCACGTCTGCTCGAATTGCGGCCATCGCGAGCACATCTTCGGCCATGGCGGCGCCCATGCCGAAGCCGACAAGCTGGGCGTGCCGTTCCTGGGCGAAGTGCCGCTGCATATCGCGATCCGCGAGACGTCCGACGGCGGCACGCCGATCGTCGCGAGCCAGCCCGACAGCGCCCACGCCGCCGCTTATCGCGCGATCGCCGATCAGGTTTGGGCGAAGGTCGAACCGGGCCTTAAATCTTCCCGCCCGGCGGGTCCGCGCATCGTCGTTCAGTAACCGCGATTTCGCGGGTACAATCCGGAACTTGTCCGATTCGGGATCGGTTCATGACGATTCGCGCGCGTAGATCATCGATGCTATTGGCCGGGGCCGCCCTCGTCGCGTTGGCGGCGTGCGCGGACGATTCGGCGCGCATGCCGGCGGCCCAACCCGCCATTGTCATTGCCCCGCCGCCCCCGCCGCCCAGCGCGATGGGACCTGTACCGCAAGTCGCACCGATGGCGCCCGCGCCGATGGCGACCGCCCCGGTCCCGCAAGCGGCACAAGCGCCCTCGATGGTGCTGGCCGGGCATCTTGCGTCCTATCGCACGGCCGAAAGCGCGCAAGCGGGCTGGCAGCAATATGTCCGCCAGCAACCCGCGTTGCAGACGCTGAAGCCCTATTTCGTGCCCGTCACGATCAACGGCCAGCCGTGGATTCGCCTGCTTGCGGGCGATTTCCCGAATGCCGAGGAAGTGAACCGCTTCTGCAATTGGGCGCGTTCGAACCGCATGTATTGCGTGCCGATGCCCGTCGCCGCAGCCGCCCAACCCAACGCGGCCATGCCGCGCGCGGCAGCACCCGCTTCCCCCGCCGCCGCGCCGGGGACGGGTACGATGCAGCGTCAGCGCCAACCGCGCGGCACGCCGCAACCGGCGGCCGAGATGCCGACACCGGCCCCGATGGCGGCGCCCGCCCCGGCCGCACCTGCCGCGACGATGCCCTCCACTTCGATAACCGCGCCGCCGCCGGCACCGGCGACGATGCAACCCACCCCGATGCCACAAGCGGCGCCCGCCGCCAACGGCGCGCCGCAGCAATTGGCGCCGCCGCTGCCGCCGCGCCGCCAGCCCAGCAACACGGGCATTCCGCAGTAATCCTCGACGCCGGTTTGCGCATTTCCGGCTGCATCGCTACCCTCCACAATGGAAAGTTGAGGGTGGGCTAAGTGCGACAAGAACCGAACTTCGACAAACGGGCGCACGATTCGGCCGCACTCGATTTGTATAGTGAGGCGCGCGGATCAAAACTTTCACGCCCGCAGGGCTCACCAAAATTGCCGCGTCCAATTGCTGCTTTATTGGTGATTCTGGGGATTTTCGCCGCTTGGATTGGTTGGGCGTATTTCTCCGCTGACTTCTTTCTTAAAGCTTTAGCGCAAGGCGACCGGCAAACGATCGAAGATTATGTCGATCGCCCCTCTTACCAAAGATCACTCGAAGTATTGGCGCCGCAGGCTGCTCAACGCACTGACCATCTGGACGCCATCTTCGTAAACATTATTACCGAGATTTTAAGGCGTGGAATTATCAAAAATTTGCAAACTTATGATTTGGTAGAGGCCAGCATTCCGCCTAATTCGCGTATTCGCATGCTGTTCCCGACAGCCCCAACAAGAATGATAGTGACGGCCGTCAACGAACGCCGTGAAGGCGTCCAATTCATGCTCGCCTTCCGAGATTTCGGTTGGTACGTGGTCGGGGTTCGATATTAACGCTCCAGCGTGGCCATCAGTTCGGTCCACTCGCGCTTGCCGAGGCCCGAGTTTTCCTGGGTCACGTTTTCGCCCGCCAGCAAACGCTTGATCACCGCCATGCCCGGCCCCGACACGGCCGTACCGGTCATCCGGTAATCGCGGAACGCCTCGAACGCGATCGGGCACCAGCGTTCGACCACTTTGCAGATCTCGTCGGCATAGACGCGGATTTCGTATTGCGCATGTGCGTCGGCGCGCAACGACAGGAAATGCAGAAGATTGTTGAGATCGACCTTCCAATACCATTGCGTGTAGTAGTTCGTCGGCAAGGTCATGCGCGCAAGTTCGCGCGCCAGCCCCGGCTTGCCCGGCACGATCGTCGTGCCGTCGCGCGTCTCGTTCAGCAATTCCTCGTAGACGCGATAGGCTTCGGCCGACAGATTTTCGATCGCCGACAGCGCCTTCTCGGCGTCCGCCCCTTGCAGCAAATCGCCGCGCCCCTGGCGGTTCACGGTCGATTGCGCGGCGAGCTGGCCCGGGACCGGCACATAGAATTCGCGGTCGAGGATCGAATAGCGCGCCGAATACTCGTTCACATTCGCCGTGCGATGGCGGATCCACTGGCGCGCCACGAAGATCGGCAGCTTCACATGCAGCTTGATCTCGCACATCTCGAACGGGGTCGAGTGGCGGTGGCGCATAAGGTAGCGGATCAGGTTCCGGTCGTCGGACACCTTCTTGGTGCCCTTGCCGTAAGACACGCGCGCCGCCTGCACGATCGCCGCATCGTCGCCGAAATAATCGATCACCCGCACGAAGCCGCTGTCGAGCACGGGCAGTGCCGAATAGAGGATTTCCTCGAGTGCGGGCACCGTCGGACGGCGGGTGGTCGCCTGGGCGGCGCGGGCGGCGTCGATCTCGGCTTGTTGTTCGGCGTTCAGATTGGACATCGGCGCGACTCGGGGCTGCGATTTTATGGGGGCGGAGTGTACCGCCCGCCCCCTTTCCCCGGAACCGCCGAACGCCTATATTCGGGGTGCCGGGCAACTGGCTATGGCGATAAACGGCTTACGTAATAGCCGATGCGGACCCGGGGGCAGTGCCCGGCGCCTCCACCATCTACGGGGGCGAACCAGGATCGACGCGCGGGTAAAGGTATGACTTTCGCTCGGCATGGTACCGCCGATATCGGGCCATTCTAGAGATGCCAACGATAACGTGGCTCTCGCTTCGGAAGCGCGTCTGGCCGCCTAACGGCGACTTGACGTAAGTCCTAAAGCGCGGCTCGGGGGGCGCCGGGCAACAGAAGCCCCCCACTTTCGACCGGCACGCAGCCGGCCAGACGACCAAGATTACCGACCAGAATTCCCGACGGGGTGCGGCCAGTGAGCAGCGAAAAGAACGACAAGCTCCACTACGACCGGATGATGGAAAACGCGCTGCGTGGCGTGGTGCGCGAGGCGCTAGAAACGGCCGCCGCCACCGGGTTGCCGGGCGAGCATCATTTTTACATCACCTTCCGTACCGAATTTCCCGAAGTCGATATCCCCGCGCGGTTGAAGCAGCGCCATCCCGACGAGATGACGATCGTGCTGCAGCACCAGTTTTGGGATTTGAAGGTCGAGGCGGAGCGCTTCGGCGTGACTTTGTCCTTCGATCGCGTTCATGAACGCCTGATCGTTCCTTATGCGGCAATCACCGCCTTCGTCGATCCGTCGGTCCAGTTCGGTCTGCAATTCCCGGCGAGCACGCCGCCCGCCGCGAAATCCGAACCCGAACCGGCGAAGGAAATCGCAAAAAGCGAAGCGAAAACCGAAGCGCCGGCGGAACAACCGGACGGTGGTGCGCGCGTCGTGGCGCTCGACGCCTTCCGCAAGAAGAATTGACGTAAATTCTTCTCGAATTTTGCTGAATACAATTGACAGGGGTAGCGTCCGCAGGCTGTATTCCGCGCGGCGGCGATGACATACATATGTGTGTCGATCGCCGGGCCGCATCCCCCCGATCGCGGCCGAAAAACTCCCGAGGAGTGAGAATGTTCGGTTTCGGCAACGGCCGCGCCGCCGCGATTCTGTCGGCGCTGGACCGCTCGCAAGCGGTCATCGAGTTCGAGTTGGATGGCACGATCATCACGGCGAACGAGAATTTCCTGAAGGCGATGGGCTATTCGCTGGCGGAAATACGCGGCAAGCATCATTCGATCTTCGTGGCGCCCGCCCATGCGGCGGGCCCTGAATACAAGGAATTCTGGGCGCGTCTGGCGCGCGGCGAATTCCAGCAAGGGCAGTTCCCGCGCGCCGCCAAAGGCGGGCGCGAAGTGTGGATCGAGGCGTCGTACAACCCGATCCTCAATCGTTCGGGCAAGCCCGTGAAGGTCGTGAAATTTGCGACCGACATCACCGCGACGAAAAACGCCGCGATCGCGCTGGACGGCCAAATGGCGGCGCTGAATCGTTCGCAGGCGGTGATCGAATTCGATCTCGACGGCAATATCCTCGACGCCAATCCCAATTTCCTGTCGACGGTCGGCTATCGCCTGGATGAGATCAAAGGCCGCCATCATTCGATGTTCGTGGCGCCCGATTACGCCGCCAGCCGCGACTACAAGGATTTTTGGGACGATTTGCGCCGCGGCCAGTTCCAGGCCGGGCAGTTCCACCGCGTCGGCAAGGGCGGACGCCCGGTGTGGATCGAAGCGTCGTACAACCCGATCCTCGACGCGAACGGCAAGCCGGTGAAGGTCGTCAAATTCGCGACCGATCTGTCGCCGCGCAAGGCGCAGACGCAAGCGCTCGCCCAGGATTTCGACGTCAACGTCAAAACGATGGTGACGGCGCTGGCCGAAGCGGTCGAAGGTTTGCGCAACACGTCCACCGGCCTTGCCGCCGCCGCCGACCAAACCAACGCGCAAGCCACGGTCGTTTCGGCGGCGACCGAGCAGCTTTCCGCGTCGAGCAGCGAAATCGCGCGCCAGCTCGCGGATTCGACCACGATCGTCGGCACCGCCGTCGATCGCGCCAAACAATCCGAAGCCTTGGTCGCATCGCTGGTCGCGGCGGCCGAAAAGATCGGCAGCGTGACGAAGCTCATCACCGATATCGCGGGCCAGACGAATCTGCTCGCCCTCAACGCCACGATCGAAGCGGCGCGCGCGGGTGAGGCGGGCAAGGGCTTCGCGGTCGTCGCGTCGGAAGTGAAGAACCTCGCCAATCAGACATCGAAGGCGACAGAGGAAATCTCGGCCCAAATCGCCGAGATCCAATCGGCCAGCCGCACCACCGCCGAATCGATCCGCGAAATCGGCGACATTATCGGCCGGGTGAACGGCATCTCCACGTCGATCTCGGGTGCCGTCGAACAGCAATCGGCGGCGACGCGCGAAGTCGCCTCGAATATCGACGGCGTCAGCCGGGCGGCGGCCGATACCAGCCATTCCGCGGCGTCGATCCAGGAATTGGCGAAGTCGCTCGGCGAGCGCACCCACGATCTGGAAGTCCGGGTCGACGGGTTCGTGGCGAGCGTGCGCGCGATGTAACCGGGTTACCTTCCCCCCGCTTTGCGCGGGGGGAAGCGTTTGGGTAGAGTGCGGCGGCCTTTAGCTCGAGGAGCCGACAGAATGCCCGGATTCGAATATCGCGAAATGATCGACGTGGCGCATGACGATGTGCCGATGCGCAAATTGGCCGACGGCCCCGTCTCGAAAGCCAAGTTCGAAGGCCGCGATATTCTGAAGGTCGATCCGGCGGCGCTGACGCTGCTGGCGAAGCAAGCCTATATCGACATCGCGCATTTGCTGCGCCCGGGCCATCTGGGCCAATTGCGCGCGATCCTCGACGATGCCGAAGCCTCGGCCAACGATAAATTCGTCGCGGCCGATTTGCTCAAGAACGCCAATATCGCCGCGGGCGGCGTATTGCCGATGTGCCAAGACACCGGCAACGCCATCGTCATGGGCAAGAAGGGCCAGCAGGTCTGGACCGGCGCCAACGACGCCGAATGGCTCAGCAAGGGCGTCTACGAGTGCTACACCAAGGAGAACCTCCGTTACTCCCAGACCGCGCCGCTCGACATGTGGAACGAGGTCAACACCGGCACCAACCTGCCCGCGCAGATCGACCTCTACGCCACCGAGGGCGCCGCCTACAAATTCCTCTTCGTCGCCAAGGGCGGCGGCTCGGCCAACAAGACGTTCCTGTTTCAGGAAACC
>JAIUNH010000151.1 GCA_020161965.1 Pseudomonadota bacterium | reverse complement strand
GCCGGTACGGTGCTGCATACCGGCGATTGGAAGCTCGATGCCGAGCCGCTGATCGGCCCGACGACCGATGCGGACGCGTATCGCCGCGTCGGCGACGAGGGCGTCTTGGCCCTCGTCGGCGATTCCACCAATGCGATCAAGGACGGCGAGTCCGGTTCCGAAGGGTCGGTCTACGAAGAACTCGTGAAGCAGATCGCCGCCGCCCCGCAGCGCGTGGCGATCGCGTGTTTCGCGTCCAACGTCGCGCGGGTGGAAAGTATCGCGCGTGCCGCGCGTGCGGCGGGACGCGAAGTGGCGCTGGTCGGCCGTTCGCTGTGGCGCATCTACGAATCTGCGCGCGAGAACGGTTATCTCGCCGATCTGCCGCCTTTCATGACCGAGACGGACGCAGGCTACGTGCCGCGCGACCGGATTGCGCTGATCTGCACGGGCTCGCAAGGCGAGCCGCGCGCGGCCTTGTCGCGCATCGCGGCCGACGACCATCCGCATATCGTGCTGGAAGAGGACGATTGGGTCCTGTTCTCCTCGCGCACCATTCCCGGCAACGACCGCGCGGTCGGGCGGATGCAGAACCAGTTGATGCGCCTGGGCGTGAAGGTCGTCACCGATCGCGATGCACCCATTCATGTCTCGGGCCATCCGTGCCGCGACGAGCTGTCGTCGATGTATCAATGGATCCGTCCGCGCATCGCGATCCCCGTGCATGGCGAACATCTGCACATGACCGCGCATGCCGGCTTGGCACGCGATTGCCAAGTGCCGTTCCAGATCGTGCCGGAGAACGGTCAGATCATCCGCTTGGATCTGCCCGGCGGGCCGGAAATCGTCGATCATGTGCAATCGGGGCGCTGGGCGGTCGATGGCGGGCGCTTGCTGCCGGTCGACGGCGCCGTGGTGCGCGGCCGGGCGAAGCTGCTGTGGAACGGCGCCGTCGTCGCGACCGTCGTGGTCGATCGCAAGGGCCGCTTGATGGCCGATCCGCAAGTCTCGGCCCCCGGCCTGATCGACGCCGACGATCCGGGCGACGAATTGGCCGACGATCTGATCGAGGCGGTGCGTGGTGCCGTTGCCCGCGTGCCCGACAAGGCGCCGGAAGGCGAGATCGCCGAAGCCGCGCGCCGCGCGGTGCGCAAGCTCGTCAACCAGCGTTTGGGCAAAAAGCCGGTCGCGCAGATCCACGTCGTGCGGGTCTGAGGGTTACCCGTCATCCCGGGCGAGCGTGAGCGAGACCCGGGATCTCCAGACCCCGGCTCGGCGCCGATGCCATCGCATCGGCTTGGCCGGGGTGACGAGGAGTGATATTCCCTAGGTCATGATCGGCCGTTTGAACCATGTCGCGATCGTCGTGCCGGACCTGGCCGCCGCGTCGCGCACCTATCGCGAGACCTTGGGCGCCAAGGTCTCTGCCCCGGTCGATCTGCCCGCCCACGGCGTGACGACGGTATTCGTCGAACTCGACAACACCAAGATCGAGTTGCTGCATCCCTTTGGCGAAAAATCGCCGATCGCGAAATTCCTTGCCGATCATCCGTCGGGCGGGATGCACCATGTCTGCTACGAGGTCGACGACATCCTCGCCGCGCGTGACCGCTTGAAAGCGCAGGGTGCCCGCGTGCTAGGCGATGGCGAGCCGAAGATCGGCGCGCACGACAAGCCCGTGCTGTTCCTGCACCCGAAGGATTTCGCCGGTACGCTGGTGGAGCTCGAACAAGCATGACGCCGTTCACCGCCATCGCGATGTATGTGGTGATCTGGTGGATCGTGCTGTTCGCCGTGTTGCCCTTCGGCGTGAAGCCGACCGAGATTCCGGGCGGGAAGGGGCAAATGACCGGCGCCCCCGAAAAGCCGATGATGGGCAAGAAGGTGATCTGGACCAGCATCGTCGCCGCGGTCGTTTGGCTGATCATCTTCGCGATCGTGCATTCGGATTTGCTGCCGGTGCGCGACGCGCTGCAATTGCCGCCGCGCTGAACCGATGAGCGGCTATTGCGACATCGCTCCCGGCCATGCGCTGCACGGGCCCTATCACGACGGCGAATACGGTTTCCCGCTGACCGGCGACGACGCGCTGTTCGAGCGGTTGTTGCTGGAGATCAACCAGGCCGGCCTGTCCTGGGAATTGATGCTGAAAAAGCGCGACGGCTTCCGCGAAGCCTATGCCGGGTTTTCGGTCGCCAAGGTCGCGCGTTTCGGCGCCAAGGATACCGCGCGCTTGCTGGCCGATGCGGGCATCGTGCGCAATCGCTTGAAGGTCGCCGCCGCGATCCACAACGCGAATGTGATCCTCGGCATCGCCAAGTCGCACGGGTCCTTCGCCGATTGGATCGCCGCGCACCATCCGCTGACCAAGAAGGAATGGTGCAAGGTCTTCGCCAAGACCTTCAAATTCACCGGCGGGGAGATTGTCGGCGAATTTCTGATGAGCATCGGCTATCTGCCCGGTGCGCACCGCGAAACCTGCCCCGCTTACAAACGTATTGCCAAGCGGAACCCGCCTTGGATGAAGGCGGCGAAGAAAGGTTTCGTTTACTGAACCCTAGAAAACCGAAACCCGGCGGCCGCTTTTTAAGCGAACCCGCCGGGCTGGTATTGGCGTGAACTCCCCAAACTTGGGCCGTGCGTCCCCGTGCGGGGCGTGTTCTTATTTAAGGCGAGTATAGAGAGCCAAACGGGCCTGTCGAGCAATTTGTGAGAAGTTGCTTGTGTACATACGAAATGAAGTTTCAACATTTTGCTGCGTTGCACAAAAGCCGGGCAGGGCTGTCGTAATTCTGCCGAATTATCATGGGATTGAAGGGCGCTAGACGCAGGAGGCGTAAATGACCGCCAATTTCAGGTGGATCGCCGCAATTGGGCTCGCAATGGTCGGGGGCGTCCCGGGGTTTTCCCAAGCGCAAAATCCCCCCGCGACTCCGACAAAAATAGAAGTGACGGGCGTGGATTGCCGCCGGCTCTTCGTCACGCATCAGCCCTCGGCGGACGTCGCCTATAAGCCGGGTGTGGATGTTCACGGCAAGCCGGTCGCGCCGGCCGATCTCAACCCCGCGCCGCAGATCAAAGTCCCCGAAACCGTGGCCTTCGACGTGGCGGTCGATCTGCGCCGCTTCGGGGTGCCGCAGACTTCGCCCTTGTTCCAGCCCTCGGTGAAGCTGGGGGAGGTGCGGGTCGACGTTTTGACCGGCAAGACCCTCTATAACGGCGAAGCGATCGGCAATCCCGAGATCGAGGCCTTGCGCGAAGTCTGCAAAGCCCAAGGCTTGGCGCCACGCTAAGATTCGCCTACGGTCGCGCCGCATTCCTCGCGAATCCTCCAGCCCCGAAACGGTCCCATGCGCCTGTCGCGTTACTTCCTGCCCACGATCAAGGAAAACCCCTCCGAAGCGCAGATCGTCTCGCATCGTTTGATGCTGCGCGCGGGCATGGTCCGCCAATCGGCGGCGGGCATCTATTCCTGGCTGCCGCTGGGCTTCAAGGCGCTGAACAAGATCGAAGCGATCGTGCGCGAGGAGCAGAACCGTTCGGGCGCGATCGAGTTGCTGATGCCGACGATCCAGTCGGCCGATCTGTGGCGCGAGAGCGGCCGCTACGATGATTACGGCAAGGAGATGCTGCGCATCGTCGATCGCCACGAGCGCGAGATGCTGTTCGGGCCGACGAACGAAGAGCTCATCACCGATATCTTCCGCACCTATGTGAAGAGCTACAAGGACCTGCCGCTGAACCTCTACCACATCCAGTGGAAGTTCCGCGACGAGGTGCGCCCGCGCTTCGGCGTGATGCGCGGCCGCGAATTCCTGATGAAGGACGCGTATTCCTTCGACATCGACGGGAAGGGGGCGCGCGCCGCCTATAACCGGATGTTCGTCGCCTATTTGCGCACTTTCGCGCGCATGGGCTTGAAGGCGATCCCGATGCGCGCCGATACCGGGCCGATCGGCGGCGATCTCAGCCATGAGTTCATCATCCTGGCCGATACGGGCGAGTCGGAAGTCTATTGCGACGCGTCGTGGATGGAAGCCGACGTGCTGAAGAAGGACGTCGATTTCTCCGCCGATCTGCAGCCGTTGGTCGACGAATGGCTGTCGAAATACGCCGCGACCAGCGAAATGCACGACCCCGCGAAATGCCCGGTCCCGCCGGAGAAGCTGCGCAAGGCACGCGGCATCGAAGTGGGGCACATCTTCTATTTCGGCACCAAATATTCGAAGCCGATGAACGCCCAGGTCGCGGGCCCCGATGGGGCACCCGTGCTGGTCGAGATGGGGTCCTATGGCATCGGCGTTTCGCGGCTTGTCGGCGCGTTGATCGAAGCGAGCCACGACGAAGCGGGCATCGTGTGGCCCGATGCGGTGGCGCCGTTCGACGTGGCGCTCGTAAACTTGCGCGTCGGCGACGCCAAGTGCGACGCGGCGTGCGAAGACCTCTACGCCAAGCTCCAGAAAGCGGGCAAAGACGTGCTCTATGCCGACACGTCCGACAGTGCCGGCGCCAAATTCGCGACGATGGATCTGATCGGTCTGCCGTGGCAGCTCGTCGTCGGTCCGCGCGGCCTTGCCAACGGCAAAGTCGAATTGAAGCGCCGCCGCACGGGCGAGCGTATCGAATTGTCGGTCGAGGAGGCGTTGAACCGCCTGCTCGCGCCGGCGGTCTGAGCCCGCTTATGGCCTTCGGCGTGTTCGAGCGGATGGTGGCGATGCGCTATCTGCGCGCGCGCCGCCAGGAAGGCTTCATCTCGGTCATCGCGTGGTTCTCGCTGACCGGCATCGCGCTCGGCGTGGCCACGCTCATCATCGTCATGGGGGTGATGAACGGCTTCCGCGCCGAATTGCTCGGCCGCATTCTCGGTCTCAACGGCCATATGACCGTCTATGGCGCGACCGAGCCGTTGCGCGATTGGGATGCGGTCGCCCAGCGCATGCGTGCCCTTCCCGATGTGATCGACGCGACCGCATTGGTCGAAGGCCAGGCGATGGCGACGGCGAATGGGGCCGCGAGCGGTGCGCTCGTGCGCGCGATGAAGCCCGAGGACATGGCGCGGCGCACGCTGATCGTCTCCAACATCAAATCGGGCGACATCGCCGAATTCACGGGCGACGACGCCGCGATGATCGGCATTCGCATGGCCGGGCGCATGGGCCTGAAGGTCGGCGATCGCCTTACGCTGATCTCGCCGCAAGGCAACGTCACCGCCTTCGGCACGATGCCGCGCTTGCGCGCCTTCAAAATCGCCGCGATCTACGAAGTCGGCATGTTCGAATACGACAACGCCTTCGTGTTCCTGCCGATGGAAGCGGGGCAGAATTTCTTCCGTACCGGCGAGGACGTGTCGGGCATCGAAGTCTTCGTGCGCGATCCGCAACGCGTGTGGCGCGCGCGCCAGGACGTGATCGCGGCCGCACAGCAGCCGGTGCGCGTGCTCGATTGGCAGCAGGCCAATTCCAGCTTCTTCAACGCGGTCCAGGTCGAACGGAACGTGATGTTCCTGATCCTGACGCTGATCATCCTGGTCGCCGCGTTCAACATCATCTCGTCCCTCATCATGCTGGTGAAGGACAAGTCGCGCGACATCGCCATTCTGCGCACGATGGGCGCTTCGCGCGGATCGGTCTTGCGCATCTTCTTCATGGCGGGCGCCTCGATCGGCGTGCTCGGCACCTTCGCCGGCCTCGGCTTGGGGCTGCTGTTCAACGTCAACATCGAACATATCCGCCAGTTCCTGCAGTGGATCACCGGCACGCAGTTGTTCTCGGCGGAAGTCTATTTCCTCGCGACGATGCCGTCGAAAACCGATCCGAACGAAGTCATTCAAGTCGTGCTGATGGCGCTGGGCCTGTCGTTCCTGGCGACGATCTATCCCGCGTGGCGCGCGGCGCGCCTCGATCCGGTCGAGGCGCTGCGCTATGAGTGACGCCGCCCTCGAGTTGAAGGGCCTGCATCGCCGCTTCCATCAGGCCGGGGGCACGCTGCATGTCTTGCGCGGTGCCGAGCTCCGCTTGATGCCCGGCGAATGCGTGGCGTTGATCGGCCCGTCGGGGGCCGGCAAATCGACTCTGCTGCATTGCGCGGGCCTTCTCGAAAAGCCGGACGAGGGCGCCGTGCTGCTCGGCGGGCGCGATTGCGCGGCGATGGACGAAGGTGCGCGCACCAAGGCGCGGCTCAGCGATATCGGCTTCGTCTATCAGTTCCATCATCTGCTGCCGGAATTCACCGCGCTCGAGAACGTGATGATGCCGCAGCTCGTCGCCGGTAAATCGAAGGTGCAAGCCGCCGCGCGCGCCAAGGAACTACTTGCCCGTGTGGGCTTGTCGGCGCGCGAGGATCATCGCCCCGCGCGTCTGTCGGGCGGCGAACAGCAGCGCGTGGCGATCGTGCGCGCCGTCGCCAACGGACCGCGCGTGTTGTTGGCCGACGAGCCGACGGGGAATCTCGATCCGCGCACGGCCGAAGGCGTGTTTGCGGAATTGCTGAATCTCGTGCGCACGACGGGGCTGGCGGCATTGGTTGCGACGCATAATCCCGAACTCGCCGATCGTATGGATCGCAAGCTGATCTTGCGCGACGGATTGCTCGCCGCCCCTTGACGTAAGCGGAGCGGGACGAAACACTGTCGTCATCTTCGCGACTCGGGAGTCGGTTTTGCGCCTAACCGCAATTCGCAATTTGGGAATCGTCGCCGTTACCGCGTTGGCGCTGGGCGCCTGCGGCTTGACGGGTCAATCGGCGACGACCGGTTCGGCGGCAAGCCCGAACGACAAGAACGCGTCGCCCGGTCCCGGCTTCGTGCGCTTCACCGATGTGCCGATGCCGGCCAACGCGTCGGTCGATCTCAACAATCTGTTCGTCATGGGCAATGACGGCGCGTGGTTCGGCCGCATCGTGTTGTCGCCGAGCAGCTCGGTCGCCGATATGTACGAATTCTACCGTCGCGAAATGCCGCGTTTCGGCTGGTCGGAGGTTTCGAATATCCGCTCGGCGAGTTCGGTCCTGGTTTTCCAGCAAGGCGACCGCGTGGCGACGATTCAGATCAATCAGGCCGGTACGATCACGGCCGCGAGCAAGGTCGAGTTCTCGATGACGCCGCGTACCGGTCAATTGCGCGTGATGTCGAATGGGCCCCAGCCGTCGCAGCCTTCGCCGTTGCCCGCCAATCCGCGCCCGCAGGTCGACAGCGCGCCGCTGCGGTGACCGCGCGCGCATTCTGCGCGGATGCGGATCTGCGCTACGAATCCTCCCGACATAGTTTCGTCCCCGGCGAAGGATTCGGGTTGAGCGACGATTATCGCCTCGCGCATTTGCCGCTGGTCGATCCGTCGCATCCCAAAATCATCGCCTCGGTCCCCGGCAAGGATTACGTGCGCGGGTATTACGCCACGCCGCGCTATGCGCTGGCGGCGCATGTCCCGACCGAAACGCTGAACGCCAGCGCCGTCTATCGCGCACTCGACGCCGATTTGCGCAGCCGCGCGGTCGCGAGGAAAATCGCGTGGGCGACGCAGGAAAGGCGCCGCGACGTTCTGCACGCGACCATCGCCGGGCCGGTCGATGCGCAAGGGGCGGACGGCTATTCGCGCGCGGGCAATGCGTGGCTGGCGCGCACCGGCAATGCGGCGATAAGGCTCGGCGGGCCGTTCGTCGGCAACCGCAATCATGGGCGCGTCTATCTGCCGGTCTATCCCGAAACGCGCGGCGGGACGGATATGTATGCCGATCTGCAACGCGCGATCGGCGCACGCGCATCCGGCTTCTATGCGATCGGCTTGTGGCATCTCGCCGACGATCTGAACGCCGACGAAGCCGCGTCGCTTCTACGGCTCGGTCGAGATCGACATGGTCCGCCCGATGAAGTCGTTCGACGCAATCTTCAACGCTGTGGTCATGGAGTTGCAGCGGACAAACGGTGCGAAGGTGAAGCTGACCTTGGAGATCGAAGGGGAGGCGCCGGAGGGGTTCGAAGAGAGCGAAGTCAGCGTCGTACGTGACAACGCGAAGCAGCTGAAGTTTAGGCCTGAGTCGACGGGGTTTGAGGAGTAGATCTCGCTGTTGCTCCGGGAGGCCTCGTCTTGTTCCTCTTCGAATAAGCGGCGCGCACGGTCGGCATGTCGGCGCTCGTCACCCTGCCCGAGGACGCAACGCCCGCGGAT
>JAIUNH010000150.1 GCA_020161965.1 Pseudomonadota bacterium | reverse complement strand
GCTCGAACCGAAGATCATGCTGTTCGACGAGCCGACCTCGGCGCTCGATCCCGAACTGGTCGGCGCGGTGCTCGGCGCCCAGGAGGTCGGGGATTCGACGTCCGAACGCGCCAACGGCAAGGCCCGCCAGCGGGCCGAGGAAATGCTGGAGCGGCTGGAGGAATTGCGCACCGGCATCGTGACCGGCACCGTCTCGCGCAACCGGCTGATGGAATTGGCCCAAATGGCCCGTTCCCGGCGTGAAACCGGCGCCGACCCCAAATTGCTGGAAGTCGTGGGCGAAATCGAGCTGCGGGCCGAGGTCGAGCTCGCGAAACTCAGCCAAATCGACATCGTCCGGTAACAACGCCCCCTTATTTTTTTGCTGGCAAACGGTGCTTGTCGCGCTATGTCCTGCCCCGCCCGGGCGGGACCGGCGGGAAAGCGAGCATGCTTGCTTTGGCCGCCGGTATTCCGATACAAGCCGGGCCAACGGAACGCGAAACTCGGACAGTTGAGCCGATCGAAAGCGAAAGACGGATCACAGTGAAAAACGGGGAAGCGATGACGTATCCGCTGTTGCCGCCGGATTATAAGCCGACGGAAAAAGAGGAATTCATGAACCCGCAGATGCGGGAGTACTTCCGGCAGAAGCTGCTGAACTGGCGCGCCGAACTGCTGAAGGAATCGAGCGAAACGCTGCACCACCTCCAAGAGGAAACGGTGCCCGAGGCCGACGTCACCGATCGCGCGTCGACCGAAACGGATCGCTTCACCGAGCTGCGCACGCGCGACCGGGAGCGCAAGCTGATCGCCAAAATCGATTCCGCGTTGCGCCGGATCGACGACGGCGTCTACGGCTATTGCGAAGATACGGGCGAGCCGATCGGCATCAAGCGTCTGGACGCGCGTCCGATCGCCACGCTGTCGATCGAAGCGCAGGAACGCCACGAGCGTATGGAGCGGACGCAGCGCGAGGATTGATCCCGCGTTGGCTTCGTCGCCGCCCAAATGAAAAAGCCCGGATGGTTCCATCCGGGCTTTTTTGTTGGCGAGGCGGCCGGGTTTATTCGGCGGCGGCGGCGGTCTGTTGCACGCAAGGAATGTATTCGCGGTCCTTGGCGGTCGACAGCGCGATCATCGCGTGGCTGCGCAGCACGCCCTGGATCGTCTTGATCCGGCGCGCGATCAGATCCTCGAGATCCTCGGGATCGCGGGCGCGCAGTTTTAGCATGTAGTTCCACTCGCCGGTGACGTGGTGGCATTCCTGGACTTCGGCGATCGCGCGGATCGCGTCCAGGAATTGCGGCTCGTTCTCCGGGCGGTCGATCGACACGCTGACGAAAGCCAGGACGGGGTATCCCAGCTTTCTGGCGTCGAGCCGCACGGTCCAGCCGCGCAGCGTGCCGGAGGTGACGAGCTTCTTGATGCGCTCGTTGGTGGCGGAGATCGACAGACCAATGGTCTTGCCGAGTTCGGCGAGGGAAGCCCGGGCGTCGGCCTGGAGTGCTTCCATGAGGGCGTAATCGATCCTGTCCATAACGCAAATTTCGCGAAGCAAATTGCGAATGTCAAAGATTTCTTTGGGTTAGCCGCCTTAAATTTGCCTTACATCAGCAAGCCTAATGGGCTGTTTACCACTTAAGTCATTGTCCAAAAACCAAGACCCCGCCCAAAGGGCGGGGTCTAATTAACCTCTTCGTATGGGGTATTTTTAGAAGGGCGAGATGATATCGATCATCTGGTAACCCCAGCGCGGCTGCTGGAGGTCGCTCAAAGTGCCCTTGCCGCCGTAGGCGACTCGCGCTTCGGCCAGGCGATCGTGGCGGATGGTGTTGTCCGACAGGATGTCCGACGGGCGCGCGACGCCGGTGACTTGCAGCTGGCGCGCTTCGTAGTTCACGCGGACTTCCTGGGTTCCGTAGAGCACGAGATTGCCGTTGGGCAGAACCTGCGTGACCACCGCGGCGACCCGCATCGACACCGACTCGTTGCGGGCGATCGAGCCCGTCCCGGTCGAGTTCGTCGTGCCGTCGATACCCAGCAAGTTGCCGGTACCGGCCGAACCCTGCTGGCCCGGCGTGCCGATCGCGGCTTGGCCGCCCGGCAGGCGACCGACGATCGAGCTGGGGTCGTAGCCGAACAGGCCGGAGATGTTGGCGCCGTCGTTGGCGGTGCGGCCGCGCGTCGAGGAATTCGTCAGGCTGGCGTTGTCCGACACGCTGATCACGACGGTGACGACGTCGCCGATCTGGTTGGCGCGCTGGTCTTTGAAGAAGGCGCGGGCCCCCGTGCGCCACAGCGAAGCGCCGGCGCGTTCGGGTTCGGGGCGGGGCATCGGCATCGTGACCTTGGGTTGCGCGTCCCCCGGATTGGCGATCGGCGACATGCTGGGTTCGCGGCCCATTTCCGAGAGGCGGCTCAGCGTATTGCCGCAGGCGCCGAGGCTGAGCGCCGAGGCGGCGACGAGAGCGATGCGAAGGGAGCGGTTCATCATGATCTCCGTGAAATCGGCTTTATGGGTTCGTTTTTATTGGGCGGATTTGTGCTGATCGAGATAGGCGAGCGGGCGGCCGAGCTGAACGAGCACCGTGTCGGGGGCGATGACGGTCGCTTCGATCGTGCGGTTCGACTGCGTGTTGACGATGCGGATCGTGTCGCCGCGGGCACCGTCTTCGGTGGCACGGCCTTGGGCGCTGAGTTGCAGGCTGCCGGTCTGCAACACGATCGTGACGGTCGCGTTGCGGTTGACCAGCGTGGGGGCCCGGACGTCGCCTTCGCGCACCGGCTCGCCGTCGCGTAAGCGCACGCGGGCGGTCTGGCCCACCAGGCGTTTCGGGTCGGCGATCAGGTCGCGCTTGTTCGCGTCTTCGCGCACTTGGGCGAATTCGATGTCGTTGGCGCGGATCGTTTCGCCGGTATTGACCGCGCGGCGCAGGATCGGCAGGCGGGCGGTGGCGAAAAGACGGCCCTGGATCTGCACGCGTTGCGCGCCAGCATGGCCCGCACCGGCGATGATCGACGCGGTGAAGCGGTTGGTGTTGCGGTCGATGCGAACCTGCTGCACGTCGATCTGCGCCGGCGCTTCGAGCGGCAAGTGGATCGCGATCGCGCGGCTGCCGAGATCGATCTCGTCGCCGTCGCGCATGCCTTCGGCCTTCAGCGCGTCGCGCAAGGGCGGCAGAATGTCGTTCTGGTCGAGCGTGCGGCCCGCACGTTCCAGCACCACGCGATCGAAGCGCGTCTGCGGGCGCCAGGCCACGCCATTGGCGCGGGCAATGTCGACGAGCTGCGTGACTTCGACCGAAATGCGACGGCCCGGGGCGGGGCTGCGCAGCACGGCGCGGTCGGACGTGATGCCGTCGAACAGGTCGGAGAGGCGCACGACGTCGCTTTCGACCGTCACCATATCGGTGCGCAGCGACTGCGCCGGGGCGGGAGCGGCGGCCGCGACGATCGACGCGGCGAGGAAGGTGAGGAACAGGACGAAGGTTTTCATGGCGATTCTCCGGCGACCCGATGGTTCAGCGCATCTGGTTGACGACGTTGAGCATCTGGTCGGAGGCCTGGATGACCTTCGAGTTCATTTCGTAGGCGCGCTGCGCGGTGATCAGCGTCGTGATCTCGTTCACCGAGTTCACGTTCGAGGATTCGACGAAGCCCTGCTGCAGCGTGCCGACACCGGCGGTGCCCGCCGTGCCCACCGTCGCCTGGCCCGACGCGTCGGTCGGCAGGAACGAGGTGTTGCCGATCGGCTGGAGGCCCGCTTCGTTGACGAAGGTCGCCATCTGGAACTGGCCGATCTGCTGCAACGCCGTCTGGCCGGGGACGCGCACGAAGAGCTGGCCCGATTGGTTGACCGAAACTTCGACCGCGTTGTTCGGCACGTTGCCGGGACCCTGCACCGGGAAGCCGTCGGCGGTGACGACCTGGCCCTGGTTGTTGAGCTGCAGCGAGCCCGCGCGGGTGTAAGCGGTTTCGCCGGTGGGCAGCGTCACCACGAAGAAGCCCTTGCCCTGGATCGCGAGATCGAGCGGGTTGTCGGTCTTCAGCAGCGAGCCTTGCTCATGGATGCGGTAGACGGCCGTGGGCTTGACGCCCAGACCGATCTGAATGCCGGCCGGAACCGTGCCGCCCGTATCCGACGCGGCCGTGCCTGCGCGGCGCTGGCCCTGATAGAGCAGATCCTGGAATTCCGCGCGCTGGCGCTTGAAGCCCGTCGTGTTCAAGTTCGCGATGTTGTTCGAGATGACTTCGACGTTCAGCTGCTGGGCCAGCATGCCGGTGGCGGCGGTGTTGAGGGAGCGCATGGGGTTTCTCCTTCGATATCCGGTTAAGCGACGCGGGCGAGGCGTTCGATCGCCTTGCGCGCGCGCTCGTGTTCGCTGTCGATGACGCGTTGAGCCGATTCGTAACGGCGGGTGATGTCGAGCATCGTCGTCAGCTCCGTGACCGAGACCACGTTGGAGCCTTCGAGGATGCCCTGATGCACTTCCGCGCGCGGATCGGCGGGGATGGGATCGTTGTTGGAAGCGTAGAGACCGCCGCCCAAGCGCGTCAGCGCCTGTTCGTCCTGGAACTGGACGAGGCGGATGCGGCCCACATTCTGGTTGCCGGCGAAGATCTCGCCCTGGCGGGTGATTTCGATGTTCGCGGCTTCCGGCGGAACCGTGATCGGCTGGTTGTTCTGGTCGAGGAGCGGGAAGCCCTCGGCGTTGACGATGCGGCCCTGGCCGTCGAGGCGGAAATTGCCGTCGCGCGTGAAGCGCTGGCCGACCGGCGTATCGACGACGAAATAGGCGTTGCCGTGAATGGCGACGTCGAGCGGGGCGTCGGTCTTGATCATCTGGCCGCCGCGCACGTCGCGATAAGTGCCGATGCCCTCGACGAACGCGACCTTGTTGGCGCCGTCGCCGCCGACGCCGGGGTTGCCGGCCTTGGGGGTGAGGTACGAGGCGAACAGCAAACGCTCGGCGCGGAAGCCGGTCGTGTTGGCGTTGGCGATGTTGTTCGCCACGGTCTCCATCTGACGGCGCAGCGCGAGCTGGTTCGACAGCGCGAGGTATGTGGGGTTTTCCATCGTCGTCGGTTCCGTTCGTCTCAAGGTCGCCCGTCGATCGGGCAGATCAGGTATCGCAACCCGCGTGCCAGGGCGTATTCCGATATAAATCAATGACTTGATCCGGTCGCGGGGGCGTGGAAATCTGTCCTCCGGCAATTCTTGCCGGGCTGTTCCTGCCGCGAACGGGCCAAAACGGGAGGGGTGGGCGATGGACGCCGGAAAACTCAAACGCGAGCTCGACGACGCCTATAAGGCGCGCGCCCGGCTCTATCGGACGATCCTCGACGAGTTAACGGCCGAAATCGGCGCCGAACGGGCTGAAACCGTGCTCGGCCGTGCCATCGAAAAGCGCGGGATCGCGGCGGGCACGGCGCTGTTCGGCGCGCTCGACAAGCCCACGGCCAAGGACGTGGCCGATCGGTTTCTGGCGGTGAGCCCGGCCGACGGCACGCTTTATCCGCATGCGCGCGAAGATCGCGATGGTGGCAAGACGGTGTCGGTAAAGGTCCATCGCTGTCCGTTGCAGGACGCCTGGCGGGAGGATGGCGCTTCGGATGCGGAGATCGAACGCCTGTGCCGAATCTCCGGCCGGTTCGACACGGGCTGCTTCGGGGCGAGCGGCGTGGCCTTCGAAGCGACGACCTGGACGCCCGGAAGTACCGGCTGCTGCACGCTTTTTCTGGGATTGGCGGCCCCGGCAGGGAAGCGTTGAATCCCGGAACGGGGTGGGGCATAGTCCGCGCCCGTTCGAGGCCGGCCCACCCCAGGGCCACTTATATATGCGTGACGTATATATAGGTCGTGGCTCGAACCCGTTCGGAGCGTAGCGCAGCCCGGTAGCGCATCAGTCTGGGGGACTGGGGGTCGTGGGTTCGAATCCCGCCGCTCCGACCAAGAAAGAAGCCCGCCCTGGGAAACCAGCGGCGGGCTTCGGTGTACTAAGCATATATGGACATGCGTGGAGCCAACGTAAATATTCGCCGTCGAGGCGCGGATTCCGTCCGCGCCGTTGACGAAGGCGGAAAATGGCGGCGGTCAGCACCCTCAAGCGTGGTCTCGATATCCTCGATTTCGTGATCCGCAGTGAAGAGCCGCTGAAATTGGCGGATGTCATCCGCCATTTCGGCATCGACCGCGCCATGGCGCATCGGTTTTTGCAGACGCTGTGCGAGTCGGGCCTGCTGCATCAGGACCCGGAAACCAAGCGTTATGCGATGGGTGCGCAATTCTACGCCTGGATGCTGATCGCGCATCGCGGCCTCGCCATCGTCGACGTGGCGCGGCCCTTCCTGCAAGACGTCGCCAAGCGCACCGATCAAAGCGCGCATTTGGGCGCACTGATCGAGGATCGAGTTCTGTTGGTGGATTACGTGCCTTCGGAAAATCTGATCTCGGTCAAGAACCGCGTGGGCGTGTCGGAGCCGTTGCATTGCACGGCGATCGGCAAATCGATTCTGATGGACATGCCGGCCGCGACGCGCGCCAAGCTTCTGGGCAAGGACGCGCTGGAACGCTTCACCGAGCGCACGATCCTCGATCGCGCGGATCTCGATCGCCATCTCGACGCCGCCGCCGGGTCGGGCTACGCCTTCGACAACGGCGAGTTCAACGAGTTGCTCGCTTGCGTCGCCGTGCCGCTGAAAACGCCGCGCGGCCTGCCGCCGCTCGCCATCGGCGTGTCGATGCTGCGCCCCGTGGTCGGCGGCGATCCCGGCGCCGTCGCGCGTGTGGCGGGCGAGCTCAAGACCGTCGCACGCCGCCTTGAGGCCCGCCTGTCGAACGTGGGCGTTCAGGCCCAGATCCGATAGGCCGCGTTCGCCGCCCAGGGCGAATCCGCCGGCAAAGGCGGCGCTTCGACCGCACGCATCGTCTTGAAGTCGGCGAATTTGGGAACGACGACGTCGCGCCACAGCGCTTCGACTTGGTCGTAGCTGCGCAGGCGTGCGGCGGGCTTCTCGGCTTCGTGGCGGGCGAGCAATTCGCGTCCTTTGGCGCCGAGCCAGGCAACTTGGCTTTTCACCATCGCTTCGCCTTCGCGTCGCCCCGACAGGCGGAAATCGGGCCCGAGTGCGAATTGCGGCTCAGGCGCGCCGTCCGGCGGCAGGCGGCTGAGATCGACGCAATCTGGCTCCAGCGCCATCAATTGCGACGTCTCGACTTTGCCCGCGTGATCGCGCGCATGCGTGCCGTCGCCGAAGAATCCGGCGGTGTTCGCTTCGAAATCGGGCAAGGCGTGAAGCCGTGCGCCGACATGCGGCTGAATCAACGCGACGAGCGTTTTAAGATCCTCCCAATTCGCGCCGTAATGGCCGGTGAGCAGGATCACCGCCTTGAAGCCGAGATTGTCGGCGGCACGGATCTGATAGCAGACGTTCTTGAAATGCTGCCAGGGCGGCAATGCGCTCATCCATCCGCGTTCGATATGGCCCACGCGCGCCTCGAGCCAATGCGCGAACTGCCCGACCTCGTGGATATGCCAATAATCGGGCGGGGCGACGATCCCGCCATGTTCGTCGGCGGCGTGGCAGGCCAGCGCATGCGCCTTCAGCGCGTCGAGGCCCAACGCGTTCTGCGGCCCGTGCGGCTCGCATAAGCCGTAGGTGAGATAGAGCAGTGGGCAGGCGGTGAAGGCGGATTCCAATTCGTCGGGAAACATCCGTTCCCAGCGCACTTTGTTGCGGGTGTTCATCGCGATCTCCGGTCGTCGGGGGCGGGATAGGGGCCGCGCGCGGCTTCGAACGCGGCGGTGAAGGCGAGCAGCATCGCATCGGCGTTCGGCCGCGCGACGAATTGGACCGAGAGCGGCATTCCGCTCGCGGCGAAGCCGAACGGCACGGCGATCGCGGGCAGGCCGGTCATGTTGAACAGCCGCGCGCATTGACCGATCGGTCCGCCGAAACCGGCGAAACCCGATTCGCCGGACAAATCGGCGCCGTCGATGCGCGGGGCGGCGCGCGGGGCCGCCGGCGTCGCCAGATAATCGACATGGGCGAAGACATGCGCGCCGAGACGGCGCAGCAGATGGACGCGTGCCGCCAGCGCAGTGCGATACTCGGCACCCGTATAGACGAAACCGGTGGCGATGCGCGCGCGCGTCTCGGGCAGATAGTCCCGCGCGCGTT
>JAIUNH010000149.1 GCA_020161965.1 Pseudomonadota bacterium | reverse complement strand
GCCGGATTGAACATTTGAATAAGTCCGCGTGAATTGATCAGAATCACGCCATCGACGGCGGTGTCGACGACCGCCTTGAGCCGAGCCGCTGTCTCACGCACGACCTGCTCGTTTCGTTTGCGCTCGGTCGCGTCGTGAATAATGCCGACGAAAAATGACTCGCCGTCATTCTTTGATTCCCCCACCGATAAATCCATGGGGAACGTGCTGCCGTCCTTTCGCTTGCCGACGACTTCTCGCCCGATACCGATGATCTTTCTTTCGTTTGTCCTATGGTAGTTTCCCAAATAGCCGTCATGTTCGCTGTGAAACGGCTCGGGCATCAATACTTTGACGTTCAAGCCGATCACCTCTTCGGCCTTGTAGCCGAAGAGCTTCTCGCATGCCGGATTGAACATCTGGATCACGCCACGCGAGTCGATCAAAATTACGCCATCGACTGCTGTCTCGACGACAGCTCGCAGCAAACGGCCCATTGGGAGCGGCCCGTCATGCAATGACCCGCCACGATTAACGTTCGCCCTTGGATCCTCAGGTGAACTATTCATGTCGATCACCGAATGCCAGTGTGGGCAATGTTTTTCATCTAAAGCCGAATCATTATTGATGTCTATTTTCTATTACTGCTCTCGGGCTAATCCCTCAGTGGATTCTCGAGCGCTTGTCGGAAAGGTACGAGCGACCTGACGTCGGCTCTCTCCAATCCTATCGACTTGATAAAATTCATTTAGTGCGGAGTATTTCGTGCCTAATTGAGATATGATTCAGCGGCGCCGCAGCGCAGCAAGAAATTTTCCAGCGGCGTCTATATGTGCCGATGATCTGCGGCGCTTTCCCAATCTCCACCGATTCAAGTTCGACGCCTTCGAGCTTTAACGCGATCGCGATCTCGGTCGCGCGGGATCGCCCCACCTCGATATCGTCGCAGCCAAGGAGGCGGCCGTCGAAATGCGGGGTGCCGGAACGGCCACGCAATCCCCGGCAAAACGCCATACGCGGTCTTAGTGGGAAGGAATGGCGGAGGGGGGGATTGAAAATCCGCGCTGAAGGCGCGGATTTTTCCTCGCGTTGCTCGGACTTCGCTGACGCTCCGCGCCGTTCGCGATGCGAACGGTCGAACCATGGGTTCGTTCACCGCATCCCCTCGGCATCGTTCCTCGGCCCCGAACGGGGCCACGGAACGATGGCGGAGGGGGTGGGATTCGAACCCACGAAGACGTTGCCGCCTTGCCGGTTTTCAAGACCGGTGCCTTAAACCGCTCGGCCACCCCTCCGCATTTGCATTCGTCCTCCCCATCGGGTCCGACGGTGCGCGCGGGCGCGGCAACATAGCGCGGGGGCGGGGGCCGCGCGCAAACAATTCCTTAACCCCCGGCGCCCAGTCTGGCGGGCATGAATGCCGATATCCCCGAAACCGCCTTGCGCGCGATGCTCGACGAGGCATTGCGCGTCAACAACGCCAAAAGCGAGTTCCTTGCCCATACGAGCCACGAGCTGCGCACGCCGCTCAACGCCATTATCGGATTCGCCGAGCTGTTGCAGATCAAAGCGAGCGGGCGGCTCGATCCGCGCGAACGCGGCTATCTCGACGATATCATCCAGGCCGCGTTCCATTTGCAGGCGGTGATCCAAGGCATTCTGGATTTCTCCCGCCTCGAAGCCGGGAAATGGCCGCTGGTCGAGGAGCCCGCACGCCTCGCCGAAACGGTCGAGGCGAGTTTGCGCCTGGTGCGCAAACAGGCGGAATCCAAACGCATCGCGCTGTCGCATAGGGCCGATCCGGCTTTGCGCGTGCTGGCCGACCCCACCAAGCTGCGCCAGATCTGCACCAATCTTTTGTCGAACGCTGTGAAGTTCACCAAGCCCGGCGGCACGATCCGCGTCGATGCGGGCGAGGATGCGGACGGGCCCTATATCCGCGTGGCCGATAGCGGCGTGGGGATGTCGGCGGAGGATATCGTGCGCGCGCAAAAACCCTATATGCGCGTCGCCGACAACCCCTTCGTCGCCCGGGAAAGCGGCATCGGTCTGGGCTTGCCGATCGCCAAGGCGCTGACCGAGCTGCATGGCGGCACGCTGGAAATCCAAAGCGCGCCGGGCGAGGGCACGCGCGTGACGATGCGCCTGCCTGCAACGCGCCGGTTGGCCTGAGTTTTCCGTCAGTTGCCCTGGGCCCGTGCGGGCGCGTAGAGTGCCCGCCCCAATGAATATCGACTTCCAACTCTGGCTTTCCAAACTGGTCTGGCTGATCGCCGAACCGGCCAGTTTGCTGCTTTCGATCTGGGTCGCGGGCTGCCTCGTGCTGTGGACGCGCTGGTGGCGGCTCGGCCGCATGCTCGTTTGCGTGTCGGCGTTGCTGACCACGGCCGTGGCGCTCTATCCGATCGGACAGATGGCGCTGCGCCCGATCGAAGACCGGTTTCCGCCCGTCGTCACGCTGCCGCCGCGCATCGACGGCATTCTCGTGCTCGGCGGCGTCATCGATTACGACGTGATCGGCAAGCGCGGCGTGCCGTCCTCGCTGCTCGCCGCGGGCAGCCCGCGCCTCGACGCGTTCGTCGAACTCGCGCGGCGCTATCCCATGGCGCGCCACGTGTTCACCGGCGGCTCGATCGAGTTGATCGACGGCCGCGACACCGAAGCCGACGTCGTGCGCCGCATCTTCGCACGCATCGGGCTCGACACCACGCGGATCATCTTCGAAGACAAGTCGCGCAACACGTTCGAGAACGCGCGCCTCAGCCTCGAAATGATCAAGCCGGAGCCCGAGGAAACCTGGCTGCTGATCACGTCGGCCCGCCATATGCCGCGCGCGATCGGCACGTTCCGCAAAGCCGGCTGGCCGAATTTGATTCCCTATCCCATCGATTACGCGACCGATCCGGATCGGCCGTTCGATAGCCAATTCCGCATGGGCTATAATCTCAATTATTTGTCCGAGGCGATCCGCGAATATATGGGCCTCGGCTATTATTGGTATTTGAAGCGCACCGACGCGTTGTTCCCAGGGCCGGACGCGCCCAAGCCCGAAGGCGAATCACCCGCGAGCGAAACGCCGGCCGAGCAACCGGCCGAGCCGGCGGCGGAAGAAGCGGCCCCCGCACCGGCGGACACGCCGCCCGCGTCCGAATAGGTCAGGCTTCGGCCCAGGCTTTGAGGCGGGCGGGGGCGGGCGCTTCGTTCCAAAAATCGACGCGCAAGCGCCCGCTGTCGATCGATACGCCGCAGCACGATCCCGTCGCGACCGCCATGCCTTTGCCGTCGGCTTGCGACAGGCCGCGCGCATGGAATTCCGCGTCGCGCTTGCCGACGAATTTGAGGATACCCTGCGACGTACACACGACCGGGATCGTCGTCTCGGTCATCGCGGCGAGATCGGCGATCACTTCGCCGATATTGGCCTCGAGCCTGTCGAGATCGGGCTTCCAGCCCTGCAAACGCGGCCACACGCCGCGCTTGCTCCACGCCTCGACCATTTCGGCGCCAACTTCCGCCGCGACGTCTTCGGTCGTGCGGCCTTCCCATTTGCCGTAATCGATCTCGGCCAAGCGATCGTCGATTTCGGGGGCAGCATCGAACGCCACGCGCAGATATTCGCGCGTGCGTTTGAGCGGACCCGATCGCAATGGCCCGACCGACAAACCGGCGGCGCGCACGGCGTCGCCGAACAATCGCGCTTGATCCAGACCTTTGGCGACCAAGGGCAGGTCGCTGCGCAACCCGACCCACACGGCTTTCTCGCCGGGGGCGAAGGTATTGCCGTGGCGGGTGAACAGAACTTTGCGCATCACACGACCTTGGCCGTGCCGTCATAGACGGGCAGCAATTCGCCTTCGCGCGCGATGATCGCTTCGGCTTGCGTGAGATCGTCCGGGCTGTCGATCGACCAATGCGTGCGGCCGCGATAATCGCAGGGCACGACGCGCATCTTGATGCCGTTCTCCAGCGCGCGCAGCTGTTCGAGTTCTTCGGCCTTTTCGAACGGGCCCATCGGCAACGTCACGTATTCCGCCAGCGTTTCGGCGCGGAAAGCGTAAATGCCGATATGGCGCCACACCGGCGGGGCGCCATCGGGCTTCTTCACGAAAGGAATGATCGCCTTCGAGAAATAAAGCGCGTCGCCGTTCTTATCGAACGTCACGGTCGTGCCGCCGGCTTGGCCTGCGGCTTTTTGTTTGCGCAACGCGTCGATCGTTTCGGGCGCCATGCGCGTGGCGAGCGTGGCCGTGCGCACCGATTTATCGCGCGCGAGTTCCGTCGCCAGCGCGCCGATCACCCAAGGCGGGGTCAATACCGCGTCGCCTTGCAGATTGATCACGTCCGCATCGCCCAAGCCCAAGGCGACGGAAGCCGCATGGGTACGCTCCGTGCCGTTGCGGCAGCTTTCGGGCGTCATCACCGCTTCACCGCCGAAACCGCGCACCGCATCGTAAATCCGCGCATCGTCGGTCGCGACGACGGCACGGTCGACACCTTCGGCCGCCATGGCGATCGCCCACACACGGCGGATCATTTCCACGCCCGCGACCTTGGCCAAGGGTTTGCCAATGAAGCGCGACGAGCCATAGCGCGCCGGGATAATGGCGATGGCGCCTTTCATGCGGCCTCTGCCAGGCGGTCCAAAGCCGCGCGATAGATTTCGGGACCCGCGAACAGGATCGGCGTCGGGCGACCTTGTTCGCGCCGCTCGCTTTCGAAGCGCCAGACGCGCAGCAGCCAAAGGGCCTCGCAGGCCGCAAACACATCGGCGTCGAGCTTGCGGCCGGTCTTGGCTTCGTAAGCGGACAGGATCGCGCCATACATCGCGGGATCGGACGAGAGATGGCCCGTTGCGGCGTCGATGCGCGTCCAGTGCTTCAGCTTCACGAAATCGAGCTCGGGCGGGGCGACCAGCGCGTTGTCCCAATCGATGATCCATAGGCGTTGGCTCGGCGCATCGTCGATCAGATGAAGCCCGTGCAGATCGTTATGCACCAGCGTCCAGCGCGAAGCCGGTTTCGCCTTGCGCGCGACGGCGCGTGCATAACCGTCGATGGCGCCGGGCACAGGGCCGCGCGCGAGTTCGCGTTCGATGGCGCCGCCGACCCAGGACGCGAAATCCTGATCGGGCCCAGCGAGATTCAATAGATCGGCCTTACCGCCGTCGAACGCGACGGCGTGAATATCGGCGATGGCGTGTGCCGCACGGGTCAACGCGACGGCGGATGGCTTGGCCCCGGCGACGCCGATCGCATCGCCCGGACACCAATTCGCGATCTCCCAGGGCAGGGGCCACAGATCGTCGCCGTCGCTCCAATGATGGAGCTGGGGCGCATGTGGCGGCGCTTTGCCGTTGGGCTTCGCAGCAGCGGCCGCATGATCCGAAGCACCGTCGCGCTTGGCGGCGTGGATGGCACCGACCAGCGCCGATTTCGCGATGCCCTTTTCGTAACGGAAGCCGGCTTCGTTGACGCGCAAGCGTAACGCATAGCGCATATCCTCGAGCGTCACCGGAAAAGTGCGGTTGATGGCGCCGTCGATCGGCGCATCGATGCGGGCGGCGGCCGCGCGTGCGCCGAACACGCGGGCGAGCAGCGCCTGCGCGCGCGTCGAATCGGGAAGATCTGTCGTCGGGTTCCGCAAAGTGCGGGGAAACTGCCCCTTTTTTGCCGCAATGGCAACATGCAGGGAGCGCGAAGCTCTACGCATTGCCACGACTCAAGGGTCCGTGGCATGAGATTCGGTATGTCGTACTTTCCAAATCGTCGCACCGTCCTTGCCGGCCTCGCCGCCGCGTCTTCTCTGCCGGGCTTCGCCCTGGCGAACGACCAGCCTTTCGACGCGTGGCTGCGCGATCTGCGCGCCGAAGGCCGCCAGAAGGGCCTGAAGGATTCGACACTGGATGACGGCTTGCGCGGGGTTTCGCCGATCGCGCGCGTGCTGGAACTCGACCGCGCCCAACCCGAAATCCGCCTGACCTTCGAGGAATATCTCGCCCGTGTGGTCAACGATCAGCGCGTGCGCAACGGCCGCGACCGGGTGAAGGAAAACGCCGAACTGCTTGACCGCGTTACCCAGCGTTTCCCCGTGCAGCCGCGCTTCATCGTGGCGCTGTGGGCGATCGAAACGAATTTCGGCGCCAATACCGGCGGCTTCAACGTGTTCGCGGCGTTGGCGACACTCGCCTATGACGGGCGGCGCGCGGCGTTTTTCCGCGAGGAATTGTTCAACGCGCTGCGCATCGTCGATCGTGGCCACGCCAAGGCATCCGACATGCGCGGGTCCTGGGCCGGGGCGATGGGCCAGTGCCAGTTCATGCCGTCGTCCTATCTCGCCTACGCCGTCGATTTCGACGGCAACGGCCACCCCGATATTTGGCAAAGCCGGCCCGACGTATTCGCCTCGATCGCCAATTATCTGGTCAAGGCGAATTGGCGCGGGACCGAGAATTGGGGCCGCCAAATCTCGCTGCCCGCCGGTTTCGCGCGCGATCTAGTCGACCACAACAAGGTCACCAAGCCGCTGTCGGAATGGCAAAGCCTGGGCGTGCGGATGCCCAATGGCGGCGATCTGCCGACCGGGCCGGACCTGCCGGCGTCGATCGTCCAGCCGATGGGCGAGGGCGGGCGCGCCTTCGTCGTCTACAACAATTTCCGCAGCATCATGCGCTGGAACCGGTCGGTGAATTTCGCTTTGTCGGTCGGCCACCTTGCCGACCGTATCGGCGAGGTTTAATTTTCACCGATAGGCGAATCGAGGCGATTCGCCGCGTTTTTAGGACCGGTCCGGGCCGGCTTCATGTTGATTTCTTCGATCACACGCGCCGGCGCAATGCTGGCGATTTTGCTCGCACTTGGCGCTTGCTCGCAGCTGAAACTGGGGGCGACGGCGGTCAAATCCATGCAAGGGCCCGAGCCTGCGCAAGAACAGCCCGCGCGTGCCCAGGGCATCTATAAGGTCGGCGATCCCTACCAGATCCAAGGCGCTTGGTATTACCCGGCCGAGGATTGGAACTATGTCGAAACCGGCATCGCCTCGTTCTATGGCGGCGAGCGTTCGGGCACGGATTTCCACGGCAAGCTGACCGCGAACGGCGAACTCTACGACATGAATTCGCTGACGGCCGCGCACACCACGCTGCCGATGCCCAGCCTCGTGCGCGTGACGAATATCGAAAACGGCCGCTCTATCGTGCTGCGCGTCAACGATCGCGGGCCCTTTGCGCGCGGGCGCATCATCGACGTGTCGCGCCGTGCGGCGCAGTTGCTCGGTTTCGAAGGGCAGGGCACGGCACGCGTGAAGGTCGAGCTGATGGCCGACGAAAGCCGCCAGTTGAAGGCCGCCCTCACGGGCCGCGACGAAAACCGCACCTTCGCCGCCGTACCCCGCACGGAAGTCGCGTCGGACGCGTTGCCGCCGCCGCCCGGTGCGCGCGCCTCGTCCGGACCGGTGCAGTCCTCGGCTTTGCCGTCGCCGTCGCAAATGTTGCAAGGCCAAGCGCCCGCCGGCAGCAATTCGCGTGCGTCGAATAATTCGCGCCAGCCGCCGCTCGCCCAGCGTGCCGCGCCGATCCCGACCCAGGCCGCGGTCGATCCCGTTCCCGCGCCGCAAGCCCCGGCGGCCAACGCATCTTCGCGTGGCGCCCCCGTGGTCAATGGCCGCGCATCCGCCAATCAGGTCGCGCAAGCCGCCCCGCCGGTGTCGCGCGAAGTCGCGGCGTTGCCGGTCGAACAGCAAGCCATGGCGCGCCCGACGCTGACGCAGACGGCGCCGCGCGCCTCGACGCTGTGGGTCCAGGCCGGCGCCTTCGGCAATTACGAGAACGCCTATCGCCTGTCGGTTCGCCTGTCGCGCTACGGCTCGACCAAGGTGATCCCGGCCAGCGTCAACGGCGCACAGATCTACCGGGTGCGTTTGGGGCCGATCACCGATGTAACCGAGGCCGACCGCGTTTTGGCCACATTGGGAACCGAAGTTCCTGAAGCGCGAATCGTCGTCGATTGAAAGGCGAGACTATGTTGCCCGTATTGACCCTCGTCCTGGCCGCCGCTTTGGCGGCCGCTCCCGTCCTGATGCCGGAAACGGCGCAAGCCCAGACGCGCCAGCAGCAACAGCAGCAGCGTCAGGCGCAGCCCCCGGCGGCCGCCCCCGCCCAACGCGCCGCACCGGCGCGCGGTCCCGCCG
>JAIUNH010000148.1 GCA_020161965.1 Pseudomonadota bacterium | reverse complement strand
TCTGCTCGGGCGCATCGACGCCGACAATTTCGCGGGCGGGCGGATCAAGCTCGATCGCAAGGCCAGTGCCAACGCCGCCGCGAACAGCGTGGGCAATGCGCTGAAGATCGGACCTGAGATCGCGGCTTACGGCATCGCCGAGATCGTCGACGAGAACATGGCGAGTGCCGCGCGCGTTCACGCGATCGAAAGCGGCAAGGACGTGACCGACTACACGATGATCGCGTTCGGCGGTGCGGCGCCCCTGCATGTCGGGCGTATCGCGGAAAAGCTGAACGTCGCGCGCTTCATCGTGCCGAGCGGTGCGGGCGTGGGCTCGACGCTGGGCTTCCTGCGAGCACCCGTCGCCTATGAAATCGTGCGCAGCTTCCCCGCGATGCTCGACAGCTTCGATCTCGCCGCCGTCAATCGCACGCTCGACGAGATGCGCGACGAAGCGCGCGAAGTCGTCGCCAAGGCGGCGCTGGGCGGCAAGCTGGTCGAACAGCGTTTGGCCTTTATGCGCTATGTCGGCCAGGGCCACGAGATTCCGGTTCCGCTGCCCGCGCGCACGCTGCGTGCCGGCGACGTCGCCGAATTGCGCAAGGCGTTCGACAAGCTCTACGGCCAGATCTACAGCCGCGCCATTCCCGACCGCGCGGTCGAGATTCTGACCTGGGCGCTGACGGTCGGCACCGAGACCAAGAAGGTTTCGGCGGTGCGCGATCCGCGCGGCGGGCGCACGGCGAAGCCCGACAGCATGCGCCAGATCTTCGATCCCGCGAAGGAAGATTGGATCAAGGTGCCGGTCTATGAGCGCGACAATCTGTCGAAGGGCGACAAGGTGAAGGGCCCGGCCGTCATCGTAGAACGCGAAACCTCGACCTTCCTGCCGAAGGGTTACGACGCCGTCATCAACGGCTTGGGTTACATCGATTGCCGGCGCGTCGCGAGCCCGGCTCGTATCGGAGGTCGCGCGTGATGAAGAAGAAAGATACTTCCCGGATCCGGGTCCAGGTCATGTGGAACCGTTTGATCTCCGTCGTCGAAGAACAGGCGCAGACGCTGATCCGCGCCGCGTTCAGCACCACGGTGCGCGAGGCGGGCGATCTTTCCGCCGGCGTGTTCGACGTCAAGGGCCGCATGCTGGCCCAGGCGGTGACGGGCACGCCCGGCCACGTCAATTCGATGGCCGCGTCGGTCCACCACTTCCTGAAAGTGTTCCCGGCCCACACGATGTCGGAAGGCGATTCGTTCATCACGAACGATCCCTGGTTGACGTCCGGCCATTTGCACGATTTCACGGTCGTGACGCCGAGCTTCCTCGACGGCAAGCTTGTCGGCTTCGTCGCCGAAACCATCCACGTCGTCGACGTGGGCGGGCGCGGCATGGGCCCCGACGCGCGTCAGGTCTACGAGGAAGGCATCTACATTCCGATCATGCGCATCGCCGAGAAGGGGCGCATGAACGAAGATCTGCTGCGCATCCTGCGCTCCAATGTGCGCGAAGCGGTGCAGGTGGAAGGCGATCTGTTCTCGATGGTCGCGAGCTGCGACGATGGCGCGCGCCGTCTGGCGCAGATGATGCGCGAGTTCGACATGACTTCGCTCGACGATCTGGCGGAGCACATCATCGAATCGTCGCACGCGGCGACGCTGGCGGAGATCCGCAAGCTGAAGCCGGGCGTCTACCGCAATTCGATGACGTGCGACGGTTACGACGGCGAAGTCACCATCGTGGCGGCGCTGACGATCACCAAGAACGGCATCCATGTCGACTACACCGGTTCGTCGCCGATGAGCCGCTTCGGCATCAATGTCGTCGCCAACTACACCGCCGCCTATACGTGCTTCGGCGTGAAGTGCATGTTGACGCCCGACATCCCGAACAATTTCGGATCGATGCTGCCGATCACCGTATCGGCGCCGGAAGGCTGCATCTTGAACGTTCAGCGTCCGGCCCCGGTCGCCGCGCGCCATATCGTGGGTCACATGCTGCCCGACGTCGTTCTCGGCTGCTTGCATCAAGCGGTGAAAGGCGGTGCGCCGGCCGAAGGTTCGATGATGTGGAACCCGCAATTGCGCGGCAGCCGCTGGTTCGACGGCGAGACGCGCGTGTGGGAATCGTTCATGTTCAAGAACGGCGGTACGGGTGCGCGCCCGCAAAGCGACGGCATGTCGGTGACGGCGTTCCCGGCGGGCGTAAAGCTGGTACCGGTCGAGGCGGCGGAAGCCGTCTCGCCGTTGACGATCTGGCGCAAGGAATTCCGCCCGAACTCCGGCGGTGCCGGCAAGTTCCGCGGCGGTTTGGGGCAGATCCTGGAGATCGGCTCCGCCGTCGGCGAAGCGATGAACATCCAGGCGATGTTCGATCGCGTGCATCATCCGGCGCGCGGGCGCGATGGCGGCCATAGCGGGGCGGGCGGCTTGGTGCAGCTCGTCTCCGGCAAGCCGATCAAGCCCAAGGGCTTCCAGGAAATTCCGGCGGGCGATCGCCTGCATCTGGAATTGCCCGGCGGCGGTGGCTTCGGCAACCCGTTCGAGCGCGATCCCGCACGCGTCGTATCCGACGTCGTCAATCAGCTGATCAGCCGCGAGACGGCACGCCGCGACTACGGCGTCGTCGTCACCGCTTCCGGCAAGCTCGACGAAAAGGCGACGGCTTCGTTGCGGTCGAGCAAAGGCAAGTTGAAGCGCAAGCGCGCCGGTTGAACCGGCGTCGGTGCTGGGAGGGAACATGAATCTAGCGCGGCTCCTCGAGGGCACGGCGCGTCGCATTGGCGACGCGCCGGCCATCACCATCGGCGGCGATACGTGGAGCTATGCCGAGCTTCGCGCGCGCGTGCACCGTCTGGCGGGATATATGCGCGCGCGTTTGCCCGACGCGCCGGGTGCCCGCGTCGCGATCGCGATGGATAACTCCCCGGAGTACCTGTTGGTAATGTTCGCCGCCTGGCAGGCGGGTTTCGCGATCGTGCCGATGAATGCCAAGCTGCACGCGCGCGAATTCGCGTGGATTATGGAGAATTCGGGCGCGCGTATGTGCTTCGCTTCGCCGCGCATCCATGCGGAGTTGAAGCCGGAGACCGCGCATCTCGAAGGCTTGATCCTGATCGAAACGGCCCAAGGCGCTATCGACAAGCTGGACGGCAAGCCGATCGACGTTCCCGTCGAAGTGGGGATCGACGATCCCGCGTGGCTTTTCTACACCAGCGGCACGACCGGCCGGCCGAAGGGTGCGACGCTCACGAACCGCAATATGCTGTTCATGACGAATTGCTACTTCGCCGATATCGACCATCTGGCGGGCGAAGATACGTTGCTGCATGCCGCCCCGATGTCGCATTCGTCGGGGCTCTACGCGCTGCCGCATATCGCGCGCGGTTCGCTCAACGTCATCGCGCAATCGGCGTCGTTCTCGGTCGACGAAGTGATCGAAATCCTTGGGCGCCATCGCAACGTCACGGCCTTCGCGGCGCCCACGATGATCGTGCGTTTGCTGCAAAGCGCTTCGGCGCTGCGCGACAAGGCGTCGAATATCCGCACGCTGCTTTACGGCGGCGGGCCGATGTATGTCGCCGATCTCGAACGTGCGCTCGACACGATGGGGCCGCGTTTGTTGCAGCTTTACGGCCAAGGCGAGTCACCCAACACGATTACGTGTCTGTCGAAGCCCGCCCATGCGCAGGCGCGCGCACAGGGCGATGTGGCGCGTTACGGCTCGTGCGGCGTGGCGCGTACCGGCGTCGAAGTTCGTGTCGTCGATCCCGAGGGTAACGACGTGAAGCCCGGCGAAACGGGCGAGGTGATCACGCGCAGCGATTGCGTGATGCGTGGCTATTGGAACAATCCGGAAGCGACCAAAACCTCGATCCGCGACGGCTGGCTGTGGACGGGCGATCTGGGTGCCATGGACGAACAAGGGTATCTGACGCTCAAGGATCGCTCGAAGGATCTGATCATCTCGGGCGGCTCCAACGTCTATCCGCGCGAGGTGGAGGAAGTGCTGCTGCGCCATCCCGGCGTGGCGCAGGCTGCCGTCATCGGCCGCCCGCATGCCGAATGGGGCGAGGAAGTCGTCGCCTATGTCGTCGCCAAGCCCGATGCGGCGGTGGAGCAGGCGGCCCTCGACAAGCTCTGCCTCGACAACATCGCCCGCTATAAGCGCCCGCGCGAATACGTGATGGTGCCCGATCTACCGAAGAACCATTACGGCAAGGTTCTGAAGACCGAATTGCGCGCGCGTTCGACCGGGAAGGATACGCCGAAATGACGCGCGAGGTTTTCATCGCCGGTATCGGCTCGACCGTTTTCGGCGTCCATAAGGGAACCTCGCCGGTCGCGTTGGCGTCGCAGGCGGCGCAGCAAGCATTGGCCGAAGCACGTTGTGCGCCCGATCAGATCGGCGCGCTCTATCTCGGCAATTTCGTGTCGGGCGTGTTGAACGGCCAGGAAGTGCTGGCGGGCTTGGTCGGCGATCGCATCGGCCTGGGCCCCGTGCCGTGTACGAAGGTCGAAGGGGCGTGTGCGTCGGGCGGCATCGCTTTCCGGCATGCGTATCTCGCCGTTGCCCATGGGCTTTGCGACGCGGCGATCGCCGTCGGCGTCGAAACGATGACGCATGCGGCCACACCGCAAGTGACCTCGGCGCTCAACTGCGCGCTCGACCCCGGCGACGACGTGATGGCGGGGTTGACCTTTCCCGGCCTGTTCGGTTTGATCTGGAACGCGCATGCGGCGCGCTACGGCACGACGCGGGAGCAAGTCGCGGCGATCGTGACCAAGAACAAAGCGAACGGTGCCCGCAATCCGCTGGCGCAGATGGGCGGACAGATCGGCTTGGACGAGATCGTTCAAGCGCCGCTGATCGCCGACCCGTTGCGCCGTCACGATTGCAGCCCGATTTCCGACGGCGCTGCGGCGGTGGTGCTGACGAGCGAAGCGTTGGCGCGCCGCGCAGGCGTTGAGCCGATCCGCGTTCTCGCCAGCGCGCAATGCCGGGGCACGCCTTATGTCGGCGGGCATGGCGACCTTACCTCGTTCGGCGCCACGGTTGCGGCGGCCAATCGCGCCTATGCCGATGCGGGCATCTCGGCCCGCGATTTGAGCTTCGTCGAATTGCACGATTGCTTTTCGATCGCGGAGATCGCGGATAGCGAGGATCTGGGCATCGTGCCGCGCGGGCAAGGCGGACGCTGGGCATTGGAAGGGCGCACCGCCGTGGGCGGCGAAATGCCGATTAACCCGAGCGGTGGTTTGCTCGCCAAGGGCCATCCGGTCGGCGCGACGGGCTTGGGCCAGGTTTACGAATCCGTGCTCCAATTGCGCGGCCAACATCCCAACCAGGTTGCGGGCGCCCGCACGGCGGCGACGCATAATCTGGGCGGGACGGGCGTCGTGTGCGTCGTGAACATCCTGCAACGGAGCGGCGCATGACCACGATCATCGAATGCGCTTCGTGCGGTAGGCTTTCCTTGCGCGACGCCGGACCGTGCCCGGCTTGCGGGGCCGCGAAGGTGACGGCCAAGCAAGCAGCCGATCGCGGCGTATTGGTGTCATGGACGGTGATCCGCCGCCCACCGAAAAACTCGACCGAAACCGGGCCTTACACGGTCGCGGTCGTGCGCCTGGGCGATGGGCCGACTGTTTGCGGCCGGATCAAGAACGCCGAATTCGCGGGCCCGGTCGGCGTCGCGTTGGATCTGCGTGCGATCGAGAACGGTGTGCCGGTCTTCGAACCGGCGAGGACCGTCCGATGAAAGCTTGGCGTATCGAGGCATTCGGCCCGTTGGAGAACGCCGTCTATGGCGATTTTCCAGATCCCGTGCCCGGCGACGGTGAGGTGCTAATCGATGTCGCGGCGGCGTCGGTGAATTTTCCCGATCTGCTGATGATGCAGGGCCAGTATCAAACGAAGCCCGCTTTGCCCTTCGTGCCGGGTCGCGATGCGGCGGGCATCATCGCGGCACTGGGCAAGGGCGTGCATAATCTGCGCGTGGGCGATCGCGTCGCGACGATGGCGGTGCATGGCGCTTTCGCGTCGCGCCTCGCCGTTCCGGCTTCGCGTTGCTATCCGATCCCCGACGATCTTGGTTTCGACGCGGCTGCCGCGATGGTCACGGTCTATGCGACCGTGCTGGTGGCGCTGCACAAGCGCGCCAAGGCGCAGCCGGGTGAGCGCGTTTTGGTGCTGGGGGCAGGCGGCGGCGTGGGTATTGCGACCGTCAGCTATGCGCGCTTGCTGGGCTGTCGTGTCGTCGCGGTCGTGTCGTCGGCCGAGAAACAAGCATTGGTGCAGGAAGCCGGTGCGGATGCCGTAATCGTCGCCAAGGATGCCGATTCGATGCGCGCCGAAGTGCTGAAATGGAGCGGCAACGCGGGCGTGGATGTCGCGATCGATCCCGTCGGCGGCGACATGTTCGACGCGGCGCTGCGCTGCATGGCGCCGCAAGGCCGCTTGGTCGTCGTCGGCTTCGCGGCGGGCCGCATCCCGACGATCCGCGCCAATTACATCCTGCTCAAAGACATCGCCGTGATGGGCTCGTCGCTCGAGCGCTGGGTGCAGGCCGAACCCATGACCATGGCAAAAGATATCGGTGATATCTTCAAAGCCGGTGCCGCCGGCCGGTTGCCGTTCTGGATCACCGATCGGTTGAAGATCGAAGACGGCATGGCCGCGTTCCGCGCGATCGCCGAGCGCACGGCGCGCGGCAAGATCGTGCTGGAGATCGGCGCACCAATGCTCAAGTCTCCGTAACGGCGACGATCGCCTCGATCTCGACCGTGATCTGGCCGGGCAACGAACCCATGCCGACGGCGGAGCGCGCGTGACGGCCGGCCTCGCCGAACACGTCGAAGAACAGATCCGAGCAGCCATTGATGACACGCGGATGTTCGGCGAAGTCGGGGACGGCATTGACCATGCCGAACACCTTCACGACGCGTTTGATGCGACCGAGATCGCCAAGCGCCGCTTGCATAACGGCAAGCAGATTGATCGCCGTCAGCCGCGCATGCTGATAGGCATCGTCGATCGATACGTCGCCGCCGACCTTGCCGGTGTGTTTGCTGCCGTCGGGCAGAACCGGGCCTTGGCCCGACAGGAACAGCAGCGTGCCTTCCTGCACGCAAGGCACGAAATTGGCGATCGGCGGCGGCGGGGCGGGCAGCACGATGCCCAGTTTACGCAGCCGTTCGGCCGGGGAGACGATGTTCAAGGCTGTCATTGCTGTGTTCCTGGTCATTCGGCGTTGTGGCAGGCGGCTTGCGCGCCCGATCGTTTGGTTTCGAGTTCCGGGCGTTCGACGCGGCAGCGATCGCTTGCCAGCGCGCAGCGCGGATGGAAGGCGCAGCCCGACGGCGGGGAGAGCGGGCTCGGGATCTCGCCTTTCGGTGCGGGCGGGTGCGCCGATTTGCGCGCGATGTCGAGTTTGGGCACCGAGGCCAGCAGCATCGCCGTATACGGATGGCGCGGATCGCCGAAGATCGCTTCGGTCGTGCCGATCTCCACGATGCGGCCCAGATACATGACCGCGACGCGCCGGCTGATATGCTGGACGACGCCAAGGTCGTGCGCGACGAACAGATAGGCGAGGCCCAGTTCGCGCTGGATATCGCGCAGCAGATTGATGACCTGCGCCTGGATCGACACGTCGAGGGCGGAGACCGGCTCGTCCGCGACGATCAAAGCGGGATTGAGCGCAAGCGCGCGCGCGATCGCCAAGCGCTGGCGCTGCCCGCCGGAGAATTTGGCCGGCAGATTGTCCATCTGGTCGGGGCGCAAACCCACGCGTTTGAACAATTCCGCGACGCGGCTGCGCCGTTCGTCGCGATTGCCGATCCCGTGGACGATCAACGGCTCCTCGACGATGGCGCCCGCGCGCTGACGCGGATCGAGCGAGGCGTAGGGATCCTGGAAGATCATCTGCAAGCGCCGGCGCAGCGGTCGCATCGTGTTGTGCGATGCGTGCGTGATATCCCGGTCTTCCAAACGGATCGCGCCTTCGTCCGGCTCCAACAAGCGCACGATCATCTTGCCGATCGTCGATTTGCCGCAGCCGGACTCGCCGACCAGTCCCAGCGTTTCGCCGGGGGCAAGCGAGAAGCTCACGCGATCGACGGCGTGCACGGTGCCGATCGTGGCGCCGCTCGGTCCCGTCACGGCGAATTTCTTGGTGATGGCTTGGATTTCGAGCAGGGCGGTCATGCGG
>JAIUNH010000147.1 GCA_020161965.1 Pseudomonadota bacterium | reverse complement strand
GACCAACGCGTTCCCGTCGCCCTATCGTTTGGATGCGCGGCGCTGCATCTCGTATCTGACGATCGAGCATAAGGGGCATATCGCGGAAGAGTTCCGCGCGGCGATGGGCAATCGCATTTATGGCTGCGACGATTGCCTTTCCGTGTGCCCGTGGAACAAATTCGCCGCCGCCACGCCCCACGGCGAATTCAAATCGCGCGAAGATCTGGCAGCGCCCGCCTTGGCCGAGCTGGCGGCGCTGGACGACACGGCGTTCCGCGCGAAATTCGCCGGATCGCCGATCAAGCGCGTTGGGCGCGACCGCTTCGTGCGCAATGTTTTGATCGCCATCGGCAACTCGAAATCCGCCGCTTTGGTCCCGGTGGCGGCGCGCTTGGCCGAGGACGCGTCGCCCTTGGTCCGCGCGATGGCGGCCTGGGCGCTCAAACGCCTCGATCCGGCGAAACATTCGGCCCTTGCGCAGCGCCTCGGTTCTTGCGAAACCGACGCCGCCGTCAGGACCGAATGGGATCTGGTTTGAAGCTCAGCGACTTCGATTTCGACTTGCCGCCGGACAGGATCGCGCAAAGCCCCGCGAGCCCGCGCGATTCCGCGCGCCTGCTCCATGTCGCCGATGCGCTGGCCGACCATACAATCCGCGATCTGCCGTCGCTGCTGCGTGAAGGCGATCTGCTGATCTTCAACGATACGCGCGTGCTGAAGGCGCGCTTGACGGGATCGCGCGGGGCCGCGCGCGTCGAGACCACGCTGCACAAGATGGAAGGCCCCGATCTGTGGCGCGCTTTCGCCAAGGGATCGAAGCGCCTGAAGCTCGGCGACCGCATCGACTATGCGCCCGGCGTTTCGGCGATCGTCGAGGCGAAGGACGAGGATGTGCTGCTGCGCTTCTCGGTCGCGGGTCCGGCGCTGATGGCAGCACTCGAGAAATACGGCGCGATGCCGCTGCCGCCTTATATCAAGCGCGCGACGCCGGATGCGGATGACGAGCGCAACTACCAAACCGTGTTCGCGGCCAAGGACGGTGCCGTCGCCGCCTCGACCGCCGGTTTGCATTTCACGCCCGAATTGCTCGCTTCCCTCGATGCGCGCGGCATCGAACGCGCCTCGGTCACGCTGCATATCGGCGCGGGCACGTTCCTGCCGGTGAAGGTCGAGAACGTCGAAGACCACAAAATGCACGAAGAATGGGGCGAGGTGACCGGCGAAACCGCCGCGCGCATTCGCGCTGCGAAAGCTGAGGGGCGGCGCGTCGTGGCTTTGGGCACGACGGCGTTGCGCGTGCTCGAAACCGTCGCGTCGATCCATGGCGAGGTCCGGCCCTGGGCGGGTGAAACGCGGCTGTTCTGCTTGCCGGGATTCCAATTCCGCGCGGCCGATGCGCTATTTACCAATTTCCATTTGCCGAAATCGACGTTGTTCATGCTGGTTTGCGCCTTTGCGGGCACGGATCGGATGAAATCGGCCTATGCGCATGCCGTCGCATCGGGGTATCGCTTCTTCAGCTACGGCGATGCGTCGCTGATCGAGAGGAATTCGTGAAGTTCGGATACCAGCTTCTGGCCAAGGATGGCCGCGCGCGGCGCGGGCGCGTGACCACGTCGCGCGGCACGATCGAAACCCCGGCCTTCATGCCGGTGGGTACGGCCGCAACCGTCAAGGCGATGATGCCCGACAGCGTCGCCGCGACCGGGGCCGAGATCCTGCTGTGCAATACCTATCATCTGATGCTGCGCCCCGGTGCCGATCGCGTCGAAAAGCTGGGCGGCTTGCATCCGTTCATGAACTGGTCGAAGCCGATCTTGACCGATTCCGGCGGCTATCAGGTCTTCTCGCTGAAGGGCCTGCGCAAGAAGATGGACGAGCACGGCGTCGTGTTCCAATCGCACTTGGACGGCTCGACGCACGAGCTGACGCCCGAACGCTCGATCCAGATCCAGCACAAGCTCGATTCCGACATCACGATGGCGTTCGACGAATGCACCGATTGGCCCGCGACGCATGAAGATGCGGGGAAGTCGATGCGGCTTTCCATGCGCTGGGCGAAGCGTAGCCGCGACGCATTCGTCGACCGGCCGGGCTATGCGATTTTCGGCATCGTGCAGGGCTCGACCTATGCCGATCTGCGCGAGGAAAGCGCCAAGGCGCTCGCCGATATCGGCTTCCATGGCTACGCGATCGGCGGGCTTGCGGTCGGCGAGCCCAAGAAGGACCGCGAGGAAACGCTGGCGGCGGTCGAGCCGTTCATGCCGGCCGACAAGCCGCGCTACATGATGGGCGTGGGCAAGCCGCAGGACATCGTCGCGGCGGTGGGTCTTGGCGTCGATATGTTCGATTGCGTGTTGCCCACGCGCTCGGGCCGCACGGGACAGGCCTTCACCTGCGACGGCCCGATGAATCTGCGCAACGCGAAATTCGCCGAGGATACGCGGCCTATTGATGCCGCGTGTACATGTCCCGCGTGCCGCAATTACGGCCGTGCCTATATCCACCATCTGATCCGGGCGGGTGAAATCCTCGGGCCGATGCTGCTCACCTGGCACAATCTGCATTACTATCAGGATTTGATGCGCGACATCCGCGCCGCGATCGTCGAAAACCGTTTCGACGCGTGGCGCAAAATGTTCGAAGCGCGGATCGGTTTGGAGACCAAGGAAGATGCCTAAAGCGAAATCGATCTATGCGGGCCTGACGCAGCTCGGCAAGGAAACGTCGATCCCGGCCGACCCGTCGCTGGCGAAGCTGGAGCGCGTGCCCAATCCGCATCCGGGCACGGATTATCTCGTGCGCTTCACCGCACCCGAATTCACGTCGCTGTGCCCGATCACCGGCCAGCCCGATTTCGCGCATCTGGTCATCGACTACGTGCCGCGCAAATTTCTGGTCGAATCGAAGGCGCTGAAGCTTTTCCTGCAAAGTTTCCGCAACCACGGCGCGTTCCACGAAGCCTGCACCGTCGATATCGGCAAGACGCTGGTGAAGCTGCTGTCGCCGAAATATTTGCGTATCGGCGGGTATTGGTATCCGCGCGGCGGCATGCCGATCGACGTGTTCTGGCAGACCGGATTGCCGCCGAAAGGGCTTTGGCTCCCGGAAACCGGCGTTGCGTCCTATCGCGGGCGCGGGTGATCGCCGCGTAAAGCCGGCCCAAAAAACCACCATCGACTTCAGTAAAAATTCAGCGAGCGGCGCGAAATTCCATCCGTAACCACGGCGCATTCCCGAAGGCGGGACCGCCCGGGTTCGGAGGGTCCGAAGATGTTCGCGTCGATCTCCAACTTCAAAATCCGCACGAAAGTCCTGCTGGCGCTGGGTGCGCTGCTGCTTTTGTCGGTCGCCAGCTCGCTCATGTCGCTGCGCCAACTCGACACGGTCTACACGGCCGGCGAGGACGTCAGCACCAATTGGCTGCCGAGCATTCAGGAACTCGCCTTCCTGCGTTTCGGCGTCACGCGCCATCGCGTCTATTCCGCGCGCCATGTGATGACCGATGAGGCCGCCGCGCGCGCCAAGTCCGAACAGGATATGGCCGCGATGATCAAGCGCATCGACGAAAGCCGCAAGCGCTACGAGCCGATGATCGCCAACGCGCAGGAGCGCGCGGCCTACGACAAATTCTCGGCAGCCTGGGCCGCCTATCTGCCGATGCTGGAAACGTCGATCGCCGCGTCGCGCGCCGGCGATCGTGCGAAGGCCTTCTCGCTGTGGTCGGATTCTTTGCCGATGTTCCTCGATCTCGAAACGTCGTTGAACGACGGGATCACGGTCAACGAAGCGGGCGCCAAGGAATCGGGCCGCATCGCGCGCGAGACCGACGAGCGCGCCATTTATATCATCGTGTCGATGCTGGTCGTGTCGATCGTCGTCGCGGGCGGCGCCTTGCTGTTCATGGCGAAGACGGTTTCCGCACCGGTCGTGGATATGACGGCGGCGATGCGCAAACTCGCCGACAAGGACATGACCGCAATCATCCCCGCGATCGGCAAGACCGACGAAATCGGTGCGATGGCCGCCGCGGTGCAGGTGTTCAAGGACAACATGATCAAGGCCGACACGCTGGAAGCCGAAGCCGTCAAGGAACGCGCCGTGCGCGAAGCGCGCGCGACGAAGGTCATGGGCTTGACGCGCGACTTCGACGAAACGGTGCGCAAGGTGATCGAAACCTTGGGCGGGTCGTCGAACACGCTCAGCGACAACGCTGCGGCGATGAGCGCCAATGCCGAGGAAACGTCGCGCCAGGCGACGGCCGTCGCCGCCGCGTCGGAAGAAGCGTCGACCAACGTGCAGACCGTGGCCGCCGCCGCCGAGGAAATGGCATCGTCGATCGCCGAGATCTCGCGCCAAGTGGCCGAATCCTCGTCGATCAGCCAGCTTGCGGTCGCGGAAGCCGAGAAGACCACCGCGATCGTGCAGGAATTGGTCGCCGCGGCGGGCCGCATCGGCAACGTCACGAACCTGATCCAGCAGATCGCGGGCCAGACCAACCTGCTCGCCCTCAACGCGACGATCGAAGCCGCGCGCGCGGGCGATGCCGGCAAGGGTTTCGCGGTCGTGGCGTCGGAAGTGAAGGGCCTTGCCAATCAAACGGCGAAGGCGACCGACGAGATCGCGGCGCAGATCGTGTCGATCCAGACCGCGTCGAACCAATCGGTCGCGGCGATCGAAGGCATCTCCGGCACGATCCGCAAAATGAACGAGATCGCCGGCGCCATCGCGGCGGCGGTCGAGGAGCAGGGGGCGACGACGACCGAAATCGCGCGAAACATTCAGCAGGCGTCGGCCGGCACGTCGGAGGTCAGCTCCAACATCTCCGGCGTGACGCAGGCCGCCGCCAGCACCGGCTCGGTCGCCGGCAGCGTTTCCGAAGGAGCGAGCGAAGTCGCCGTCCAGGCGGAAACGTTGAAGTCGGTGGTGAACAGCTTCCTCTCGGACGTGCGCGCAGCCTAATCCTCCCTGGCTTGGCGCGGAACGTCGGGACGGCCGCTCGCGGAAACGCGGGCGGCCGTTTTGTTTTCAGCGCTACAAATTCAATGACTTGTAGATGATGGGCACGTCAATCAATTCGGTAGTTTGCGGGACGCTCTAAGCCACAATCATCCCAAATTTTTTCAAAGAATGGGACTAGCGCTGTTCTCGCTTCAGAAAAATCCTCCGGCGCTGTTATCTCCGCTTCCCAATTTATTAAATTCGATACGATGCGATATGTGCCCCCACCTTGTTCCGGAGGGAAATAAAGGGGGATATCTTCAAACCCTTCTAACCCAACTTGGACCCATAGTTTTCGGTCATCGTTTATGACTTTAGATATCAACGTTGCGGCATAGGTTCGTAAGCATGTGGAGAAGCGCTTTTCCAGTGGAGCGGGAGCGATGAGATTTGGGTATGGCGATGGGGTTTCGGCCAACTGCGTAGTGGCTGTCCAGATCTCGCCACTTGGAAACATCACCGAAAAGCAGAGCGCGACATTTTGATCTGTGACATTGAACCAATATTCACATTCTCCAGCATCCGATCTCCCAAAATCTCCATTTCCTGATTTATCGTAGGCAAGAGGCCTAATACCGCCACTCTTCGCAATCTCAATGATTTCATGGCGCTTGAATGTCGGCACTTCCACAGTTGGGGACACACGAAGATAGGCTATTGGACCACCAGCTAAGCGAATCTCCCCATGATCTCCTTTGCAAAAGGGTGTTCCGCGTAAAAATGGGAGGCTGTTTCCCTGCTTCGGGGATGTGCGTAGGAAAGGTTTTGGAAGTGAAATAGACGCCACCTTTTTTGATCGGACTATTAGTCCAATTGCCTCTTTGAATTGCCTAACGAGATCACGGAGGGATTGCTCTTTGGCTTCACGTGTGGGGGCTTCATCAAGTGCGTATCGGATCGATCCGCCTTTGTGCTTTAGGTCGAATGGAAGGTCTTCGACCTGCCCATAATGCGTGTTTAGAACGAGCAAAACTTGACTGTCGCCTAAGCTTTTAAATGCATAACCGAGTTCCAAAGCGACATTTGAATTTAGAATGCTACCCCCTTTTTCCCGGCGAGCAACGGCAGTGACATCCGCTACAAATACCGTCGCTTCATCAATTTTTTTGAGAATCGTAGGTACAAGATCGGGTGAGCCAGGAACATCCTGTCGATCTTGATCGACATGAAGTTCGTCGGGCCGTTCACAGTCTTCGATCGACAGTTCAGACTTTAGTTGTTTGACTGCAAGGTTGAGAGCATCGCGAATGAAATACCTTCCGGTTTTGCCGGGCGTGTCGGATTGCCAAGACCAGAAAATCTTCACACTAAATCTCCTAAGCCAAACTTAGATCAGACGCGTTAGCGCCGCCGCGATTTTTCGTAAGCCTCGGCGTCGGCGTCACGTCCGGCATGGCGCAGGGCCTGGGCGTAAAGCTGTTCCAGCAGATCGCGCTGGGCGCGGCTGCCGCCGATGCGTTCATGCGTGGCGAGCAGCGGGGCAAGGTATGCGGCGGCCGATCGGTAGTCACCCTTCGCATAGGCGCGGAACGCTTCGCCCAACCCGGCGACCATATCGACGGCGGGGCCGCGCAAACCCGATTTTCGTTCGATAAATCCGTCCTCGTCGCCCGCCATGCTTGCGGCGAGCAACGCGTGCACGTCGACGAAGGCGATGCCCGCCCGCGGGAATTCCGCACGGATATAGTCGGCGACGCGCTTCCATTCTTGCCTGTCGCGTTTGGCCCCCGCGAATTCCGCGCGCAGCAGGAACGACGCCGCATCGGTCGCGACGTTCAGCGACGGTCCCCAAAGCGCACCGGGCGCCACGGAAGCGCGATAGATCGCCCAGGCATCGTCCGCCTTGCCGAGGTCGAGCGCCCACAACGCGCGATGCCAATCGAGATGGCAATACATCAGCGCGTCGCGCGGATAGGGTTTGATCCACTCGGTCAAAGCGGCGTAGCCGGTTTGGCTCTCGCCCATTTCGTAATGCGCATGCGCGCGGATATGGGCGCCATTCGCTTCGCGCGGGAACAATTCCATCGCGCGATCGACTTTCGCGGCACCGCCGGCGGCGTCGCCGGTTTCGATCCGCGCGAAACCATGCTGGACGAGGAACCACCAATCGTCGCCGAAGCCCACTTCCAACGTGTCGAGATAGGCGCGCAACTCCGTGTCGCGGCCCGCACGGCCCGAGAAGCCGTAAATGCCGAACACGCCGCAGACCGGCGAGAGCGCGAGCGCGTCGCGCGGGAATTCCTTCATATGCGCTTGGATGGCGGCGAGGGCTTCGGCCCCTTTGCCGTCCAATACCAAACTCAAGCATGCGAGAAGGCCCGCTTCGCGCTCCGAAAACTTGGACGCTTTCTCTCGTGCGGCGGCGATCGCCGATTTGGCGCGGGCCCGGTCGCCGACGATCTGGCGTTCGCGCGCCAACGCCGCATAAGCGGGCGCGTAATCGGGATCGGCCGCGATGGCGCGTTCGAAATCGACGGCGGCGCCCGCGTTCGCCGACAGCAGCTTGTCGAGGCCGGAATTATACGCGTCGGCCGCGTCGTCGTTCGTCGTCAGCGCGTAGCCGTTGCGATCCTGCGCCATGTCAGCCCGTCGCGATCCATTCTTCGATCAGACGGCGCGCGATCGAATCGACGCGCGGCAGGCGGAATTTCTCCGGATCGTGATCTTGGCGCAGGAAGTCGCGCGTGACCCATCGCGCATCCATCAATTCGTCTTCGTCGGTGACGATGTCTTCGTTCAGCGCTTCGCCCCAGAAGCCGAGCATGATCGACGAGGGGAACGGCCAAGGCTGCGACGAGCGATATTCCACGTCGCCCACGCGAATACCCGCTTCCTCGAAGGTTTCGCGGCGCACGCAATCCTCCAGGCTCTCGCCCGGTTCGACGAAGCCCGCCAGCGTCGAATACATCGGAAAGGGAAAGCGCCGGTTGCGGCCCAGCAGGCATTTGTCGCCGCTGACGATCAGCATGATGACCGCGGGATCGGTGCGCGGGAAATGCTCGGTCGCGCAATTGGGGTTCGTGCAGCGCAGAACATGGCCGCCGGCTTCCGCGCGATTGGGCGCACCGCACACGCCGCAGAACCGATTGCGCGAATGCCACCAGGCGAGGCCGCGCGCATAGGCGAGCAAGCCGCCTTCGTCGCGATCCATCGCCGCACCCACGCCGCGTAGATCGACGAACGCGCCCTCGGGTGCTGCGATCGTTAATTCGGTTTCTTCGATATGGCTGATATCGG
>JAIUNH010000146.1 GCA_020161965.1 Pseudomonadota bacterium | reverse complement strand
GCCGATGCTGCACCGGCCATCGATCCGGGCGAGTATGGCCTGCGCCAGGCGCGGCAGGGCGACCGGCACGGTCAGCCCGTCGAAGGCGATGCGCAGCACGCCATCGGGCGGGATCTGCGCGGCCAGCTTCACGCCATCCAGTTCCCGCAGCACCGGCACCGAGGCCGCGTCATCCCAGGCCGGGGCCGGCGGCGCCTGCCCGGCGCGCACGCAATAGGCGATGTGGATGCCCATGTTGCCGGACGCCGCCTCGGCCAGGGCGGCGCGCTGCACCGGATCCAGCCCGGCGGTGCGTTCACGCAGCCGCGGGTCGGTCAGGAAACTGTCGGGGTCGTAGCGGAAGGGTTCGACCAGGCAGCGGATCTCGAGCCCCGCCGCGGTCACCAGCGCCGCGAGCTGCGGCACGGTGAAGGCGACATCGCGCGGGTTCAGCAGCAGGTCGTAGAGCCCCGCATCGCCGCCCTTCACATGGTCGGTGATCCAGGGGTTGCGGCGCAGCCAGTTGGTCTCGGGCAATTGGCGCCACAGGCGCTTGGCGGTCTCCACCCGGTCGCGCGGCGCCTGGTCCGGCGGCGCGATCAGCCGCAACGCGTCCTGCACCATGTACACGCCGGTGCGGCCATGCGGCGCATAGACCATCAACCCCACCCCGCCGCCGGGGGCGAGCACCGACACCAGCGACGTCAGCCCGGCCAGCGGGTCGGGCAGGTGGTGCAGGACGCCGCAGCAATCGATGTAGTCGAAGGGGCCGAGGCCGCTTGCCGGCAGTTCGAGGATCGAGCCTTCCTCGAATTTCACGTTTTCGAGAGATCGCGCCGCGACGCGCGCGCCCGCGACTTTCCGCGCACCGGCCGACCGGTCGAGCCAGGTGACGGTTCCCGGCCGCCCCGCGGTGGCCATCTGCTGGGCGAGCATCAGCGTCGCGTCACCCGATCCGCCGCCGGCCATCAGCGCGTTCAGCGGCTGGCCGGCCGGGCGCCGGGCGCCGAAGATCCAGTGATCGACTTCGCGCAGGTGGCTCGGGCTGCCGACGATCAGGCGCTTCGCCTCGTCGCGCGGATCGCGCTGGGGGTAGGGATAGGCTTCGTACTGGGCGGCCAGGGCGGCGTCGGCAGCATCGCTCATGGCCGCCTGTTACGCCGGGACGGCGCGCGGGGCCAGACAGCGCGCGGTTGCCGCGCGGGGCGCAGCTTCGTATCTAGGGCCCATGCGAACGCTTCTCCTTGTTCCGGCCCTGTTGTCCCTGGCCGTCGTGCCCGCCCTGGCGCAGCAGCGTGGTGCCGCGAACGCGCCGCAGGGCCCCCGCCGGCTGGGCGACTTCCAGTCCTGGACCGCCGCCGTGCACAGCGAGGGCGGGCAGAAGGTCTGCTACGCCTTCACCCGGGCGACGCGGACCGACCCGACGCGGGAGGGCGTGATCCTGACGGTGACGCACCGGGCGAGCGGCCGCGACCAGGTGGCGCTGTCGGCCGGCTACACCTATCCGCGCAACGCGGCAGTGACGGTCACGGTCGGCCAGACGGCGTTGCCCTTCTATACCGGCGGGAATTCGGCCTTCGCGCGGGACGGCCGGGCGGCGGTTGCCGCCTTCCGCGCCGGCAATGCGCCGCACATCATGCAGGTGTTCGAAGTCGGCACGGCCACGATGATGGCCGCGCGCGGCGCCATCAAGCCGGTCGCCGACGTGATGAAGGATGCCGGCGAACGCTTCGTGCCGGATTCGTATCTGCCGGCGGTCGCGGGTTATTACTCGACGTCGAAGGGCGAGATGCTGTCCTTCCCGTTCAACTCGTCGTCGACCGTCATGTGGTACAACAAGGACGCCTTCCGCAAGGCGGGCTTGAACCCCGATGCGCCCCCGAAGACGTGGCCCGAAGTGTTCGAAGCCGCCAAGAAGCTGAAGGCTTCGGCGACGCCGAATTGCGGCTTCTCGACCGCGTGGGTGACGTGGGTGAACGTCGAGCAGTTCTCGGTGTGGCACAACATTCCGATCGGCACGAAGGCCAACGGGATCGACGGCTTCGACACCGAGTTCAAGATCAACTCGCCGACGCATGTGAAGCACTTCGCCAATCTGGCCGAGCTCGCCAAGGACAAGACCTACGTCTATGGCGGCCGCACCAACACCGGCGAAGGCACGTTCACCTCGGGCGAATGCCCGATCATGCTGACCTCGTCGGGCTTCTACGGCAACGTGAAGGCCAACGCGAAGTTCGAATGGGCCAACGCGCCGATGCCGTATTATCCGGACGTCGCGGGCGCCCCGCAGAACTCGACCCTCGGCGGCGCTTCGCTGTGGGTGATGGGTGGCAAGCCGGCGAACGAGTACAAGGGTGTGGCGAAGTTCTTCGCCTTCCTGTCGGACACGGACCGTCAGGCGAAGCTGCACACGGACTCGGGCTACCTGCCGATCACCAAGGCGGCTTACGAGAAGGTGAAGTCCTCGGGCTTCTACAAGGAAAACCCGTATCTCGAGACGCCGTTGTTGGAACTCAACAACAAGGCGCCGACCGAGAACTCGCGCGGCCTGCGCTTCGGCAACCTCGTCCAGATCCGCGACATCTGGTCGGAGGAGATCGAAGAGATCCTGGCCGGCAAGAAAACCGCGCAGGCGGGCATGGACGCGGCGGTTGCCCGCGGCAATGCTTCGCTGCGTCAGTTCGAACGCACGGTCACGCGCTAAGCTGACGTAACGTCGAAGGGGTCGGACCCGAAACGGTCCGGCCCCTCTCGCGTTCTGAACACTTCGATCTAGAAGCGGATACGGCAAAGCCCATGGAACGACGCGCATTGTTCGGCGGCAAAACCCTGCCCTATATGCTGCTGCTGCCGCAGTTCGCGATCGTCGTAGTGTTCTTCTATTTCCCGGCCGGGCAGGCGGTTTGGCAATCGCTGCTGATGGAGGATGCGTTCGGCATCTCCACCGAATTCGTCTGGTTCGAGAACTACCAGCTCCTTGCCGTCAATCCCGAATACTATAAGACGATGACGACGACGGCCGTGTTCTCGTTCCTCGTCGCCTTCCTGTCGCTCTCTTGCGGTTTGCTGCTCGCCGTCATGGCGGACAAGCAGATCAAGGGCGCCACGATCTACAAGACCATGCTGATCTGGCCCTATGCCGTCGCCCCCGCCGTGGCGGGCGTGTTGTGGCTGTTCATGTTCCAGCCGTCGCTCGGCATGCTCGCGAAAATGCTGCGCAGCTGGGGCATCGATTGGAACCCGCTGCTCAACGGCAATCACGCGATGATCCTGGTCGTGCTCGCCGCGACGTGGAAGCAGATCTCGTATAATTTCCTGTTCTTCCTCGCCGGCCTTGCCGCGATTCCCAAAAGCGTGATCGAGGCCGCCGCGATCGATGGCGCCAAGCCGATGCGCCGTTTCTGGACGATCATCTTCCCGCTGCTGTCGCCCACCGCCTTCTTCCTGCTGGTGATCAACATCGTCTACGTGTTCTTCGACACATTCGGCATCATCGATTCGGTGACCGGCGGCGGCCCGGCGGGCAATACGATCACGATGGTCTACAAGGTCTATCAGGACGGCAAATCCGGCGCCAATCTCGGCAGCTCGGCCGCGCAATCCGTGGTGCTGATGGTCATCGTGATCGCGCTGACCGCGGTCCAGTTCAAATTCATCGAGCGCAAGGTCCAATACTGATGGTCGAGCGCCAGACACTTTTCGCCCGGATCGTGCCGCATGTCGTGCTGATCATCGGCGTGTGCATCGTCGCCTTCCCGGTCTATCTCGCCTTGCTCGCCTCGACCTACGACGCGGCGACGGTGCAGAACGGCCGGATGACGCTGCTGCCCGGCAATCAGATGATCGAGAATTACGAGCGCATCATCTTCTCCGGCACCAATTCGACGACGCGCGAGCCCGTCGGCACGATGCTGCTCAACAGCTTCATCATGGCGATGGTGATCGCACTGGGTAAAATCTCGATCTCGCTGATCTCCGCCTATGCGATCGTGTTCTTCCGCTTTCCGTTCCGCATGGCGGCGTTCTGGCTGATCTTCGTCACGCTGATGCTGCCCGTCGAAGTGCGCATCTACCCGACCTACAAGATCGTCGCCGATCTGCAATTGCTCGACACTTATACCGGCCTGACGCTGCCGCTGATCGCGTCGGCGACGGCGACGCTGCTGTTCCGCCAGTTCTTCATGACGGTGCCCGAAGAACTCGTCGAAGCGTCCAAGATCGACGGGGCCGGGCCTTATAAGTTCTTCAAGGATACGCTGCTGCCGCTGTCGGTCACGACGATGGCGGCTTTGTTCGTGATCCAATTCATCTATGGCTGGAACCAATATCTCTGGCCGTTGCTGATCACCACGCGCGACAACATGCAGACGATCGTCATCGGCATCAAAAAGATGATCGTCACGTCGGACGCGCTGACCGAGTGGCAGCTCGCCATGGCGACCGCCGTGCTGGCCTTGCTGCCGCCGGTCGTCGTCGTGGTGCTGATGCAGAAATTGTTCGTCAAAGGTCTCGTCGAGACCGAGAAGTAAGCGGGGCCGGATCGATGGCGAGCGTTGTTCTCGAAGCTGTACGGAAAGTCTATGCGGGCGGCGTGGAGGCGGTGAAAGGCCTGTCGCTGACCATTCCGAACGGTTCCTTCACCGTGCTGTTGGGGCCCTCGGGCTGCGGCAAATCCACGCTGCTGCGCATGATCGCGGGGCTGGAGGAAATCAGCGGCGGCACCGTCACCATCGGCAGCAAAAAGGTCAACGACGTCGAGCCGTCGGATCGTGACATCGCGATGGTGTTCCAGAATTACGCGCTCTACCCGCATATGAGCGTCTACGACAATATGGCTTACGGGCTGCGCAATCGCGGCACGGCCAAGGAAGAGATCGAGCGCCGCGTGGCCGAAGCCGCGCGCATGCTGGCGATCGAGCCCTATTTGCAGCGCAAACCGCGCGCGCTATCGGGCGGTCAGCGTCAGCGCGTGGCGATGGGCCGCGCGATCGTGCGCGAACCCGCCGCGTTTCTGTTCGACGAGCCGCTCTCCAATCTCGATGCGAAGCTGCGCGTGCAGATGCGTCTGGAAATCCGCAAGCTGCATAACCGCCTGAAGGCCACGTCGATCTTCGTGACGCATGACCAGGTCGAAGCGATGACGCTGGCCGATCAAGTCGTCGTGATGAACTCGGGCAAGATCGAACAGACCGGCACGCCGCTCGAAATCTATCGCCGCCCGGCCAGCATCTTCGTCGCGACCTTCATCGGGTCGCCGGCGATGAATCTGTTCCCTGGCACGATCGAAGCGCCCGGCAAGGTGCGCTTGGCCGACGGTACGAGCTTCGCCTACGACGCCAATGTGTTCGACGCCAAGATCGGCGCGAAGGTCGAGATCGGCTTGCGTCCCGAGGACGCGAAGGCCGGTACGGCCGTGCCTGGCCGTCCGAAACTCGCCTGGGAAGTGACCGAAGAACTGGGCGCCACGCGCCTGCTGCACGGCACGCTGGCGGGCAGTTCCTTCGTGCTGGCGATGCCGGCCGATATCGATACGCCCGCGCACGAAATCGCCCTCGAAACCACGCCGGGCACGATCCACATCTTCGATCCGGAATCCGGACGCAGCTTGCGGCGGGCATGAGCCGCGCGTTTCTCGAAACGCGCGTTCCGCCGCTTTTGCTGCTGGGTTTGTTGTTGCTGCTCGCGTGGTCCGCAGGCGGGCCCGGTTTCGACTTTCCCGGCCGCACGATGCTGGGTTTGGCCGCGATGGCGGCGGGGCTCGGCCTCAAGATCGTCGCGGCGCTGGCGTTCCGCGCGCGCGGCACGACCGTCAACCCGATCTCGCCCGAACGCAGCGCCACGCTCGTCGTCGACGGGCTTTATCGCGTCACGCGCAATCCGATGTATCTCGGTTCCGCGTTGATCCTCGCCGGCTGGGCGCTTTATCTCGGCGCTTGGATCGCGATCCTGACCGTGCCGTTCTTCGTGTTCTATATGAACCGCTTCCAGATCGGGCCGGAGGAGCGCGCGCTGTCGGCGCTGTTCGGCGCCGACTACAATGCCTATCGCGCGCGCGTCCGGCGCTGGATCTGACTCAGTAATCCAGCTCGGTGAAGATCGGTTGGTGGTCGGAGCCTTGGGCTTTCTGATCGACCCAGGCTTTCTGGATGCACTTCCTAAGCTCGGTCGAGACGAAGCAGAAATCGATCCGTCGATGGGTTTGCGGCGGGTTGCAGGTGTCGCAGGTCCAATCCTTGGGATCGTTTTCCTTGCCGCCCGCCACGACGAAGGCGTCGACCAAACCGCCCGCATGGCTCATGCGGCCGTAATCGGCCGAATACGGGCCGGTCAGGCGCGTATAAAGCGGCGAATCCGGCGTCAGGTTGAAGTCGCCCATATAGACCGCTTCGGCGGGCATCGGCGGCGGCGGCTTGCCGAAGGTCCATTCCGTGCCTTCGCGTTCGCCGCACCACGCCCCGCCTTCCAGCGGCGCGGTGCGGTGAATTTCCAGTAGCTTCTCGACCTGCGGGCCGCGGTCGCCGTCGCCCACATGGCTGAGGTGGAGCGAGTTCACGCGCAGCGCATTGCCCTTGGGCGAAACGATCACCGCTTCGATCAGCGAACGTTGCAGGCTGAACTGCTTGGCGAGGCCCATTTTCGGCAGCAGATGGTGGCGCGACGAGACGATGGGGAAGCGCGACAGCACCATATTGCCGAATTGCGCGCGCCGGTCGCCCGGCTTGCCGCCGTTCGCATCGATGTCGAAGCCGGGGCCGTAGACCCAATAATACTTGCCGCCCAGCAAGCGCGCGATTTCGGCGGGCTGATCCATATCGCCCGAACGCGGCCAATGGCGCTCGACCTCCTGCAATGCGATGATGTCCGCCGTTTCGATCGCGGCGCAGATACGGGCCAGGTCGTATTTCAGATCCTTGCCCTTGCCGTATTGGATGTTGTAGCTCGCCAACAGCATGTCGATTCCTCCCGCCCGTTTATACCGCGCTTTGGTTTACATGTTCGCGATGGGTGCCATTTGGGGCGCTCAGTTTTCGCTCGCCAAGATCGGGATGCAAGAGGGCATCGCGCCCGCATCGTGGACGATTTTCGTCTGCGGCGTCTCCGCCATCCCCTTGCTGGCCATCGCAAGGTGGCGGGGTGTGCGGGCCGGCGATCTTTTTCCCCATACGCGCTACGCGATCCTGGCCGGCGCCACGGCGGTGGCGATCCCGAACACGATCATGGCGGTGGTCGTCAGCCACGTGCCCGCAGGCGTGGCCGCGATGCTCAACACGCTGTCGCCGGTCATGACCTATGCGATGGCGCTGGGCTTGGCGATGGATAGATTCCATTCCTTGCGCGTCGCGGGCATCGGTTTCGGCCTGATCGGCACGCTGCTGATTTTGGGCCCGCGCGCCAGCCTGCCCGATCCCGCGATGATCCCGTGGGTCGCGCTCAATCTGCTCGTACCCTTCTTTTACGCGCTTTCGAATATCTACGTGGCGCGCGCCCGGCCGGCGGGTGTCGACTCGATCGCGCTGGCGGGATTGATGCAGGTGGGCGCGGTGGCGACGCTGCTGCCGCTCGCTTTGTGGCAGGGCATCCATATTCCGCTTCCGCCCGCCCATGCGGGCGATTGGGCGTTGCTGGCACTGGCGGCGATATATTGGATTTCGTCGCTGCTGTTTTTCGAGGTGATGCGCCTCGCCGGGCCGGTCTTTTTCAGCCAGACCGGATTCATCAGCACGGTGTTCGGCGTGTTCTGGGGCTGGCTGTTCTTCGGCGAGACGCACAGCCTTTATATCTGGGCGGCGATGGCGGCGATCTTCACCGGCCTCGCCCTCGTCACCCGTGCGGGACGTTCCTAGCGATTGTCGCGGATGAAGCCGCGCACTTGCGGCAGGATTTCCGCGCGCCAGCGCTTACCGTTGAAAATGCCGTAATGCCCGACCTTGGGCTGCAGCCAATGCCGGTGCTTGTCGGCGGGCAGATTGGGAGCGAGGGCGTGCGCGGCGTAGGTCTGGCCGACGCCGGAGATATCGTCGAACTCGCCTTCGACGGTCAGCAGCGCGGTGTTGCGGATGGCGCCGCCGTCGATCTTGCGATTGCGGCTGACCCAAGTGCCTTCCGGCAACGCATGTTCCTGGAAGGCGATGCGTACCGTTTCCAGATAGAACGCCGCGTCGAGATCCATGACCGAGAGATATTCGTCGTAGAACTCGCGATGGCCTTGCGCGCTTTCGCCGTCGCCGCGCACGAGATGGTTGAACTGCTTCATCGCC
>JAIUNH010000145.1 GCA_020161965.1 Pseudomonadota bacterium | reverse complement strand
CGGCTGATGCGCGAGCGGCAGGAGGAGATTGCCCGGTCGATCACCGCCGAGCACGGCAAGCCGATCGCCCAGGCGCGGCTGGAAGTGATCCGCGGCTGCGAGTTCTTCGAATGGGACTCGGGCGAGGCGACGCGCGTCTATGGCCGCGTCATCCCCAGCGCACCCGGTATCCGCTACATCGTCCATCACCAGCCGATCGGCACGGTCGCGGCGTTCTCGCCGTGGAATTTTCCGATGAGCCAGCCCTGCCGCAAGATCGCGGGCGCCATCGCATCGGGCTGCGCGATCATCATCAAGGCGGCCGAGGAAACGCCGGCCGGGGCCGTGCATATCGCGCGCGCCTTGCACGATGCGGGTTTGCCGGCGGGCGTGTTCAATCTCGTCTTCGGCGTGCCGGCGGATATTTCGAGCTACCTGATCCCCCGCCAGCCGGTGCGCATGGTCGCCTTCACCGGTTCCACCGCCGTCGGCAAATGGCTGAGCGAGCGCGCCGCGCAAGCGATGAAGCCCGTGCTGATGGAATTGGGCGGGCATGCGCCCGTGATCGTGTGCGACGATGTCGACCCCATCGAAGCCGCACGGCTTTCGGTCATCCGCAAATCGCGCAACCAGGGCCAGGTCTGCACCTCGCCCACGCGCTTTTTCGTGCTGGAAAAGAACTACGCCGCGTTCCGCGACGCGTTCGTCGCGGGCGCCAAGGCGATCAAAGTCGGCGACGGCCTCGATCCCACCACGCAGATGGGCCCGGTCGCCAATCATCGCCGCTTGGCGGCGATGGAGGAGTTGACGGCGGACGCCAAAGCCAAGGGCGCCAAGTTGCTGGCGGGCGGCTCGCGCATCGGCAATCGCGGCTATTACTTCCCCGTCACCGTCTTTGCCGACGTGCCCGACGACGTGAAGGCGATGAGCGTCGAACCCTTCGGGCCGATGGCGCTGATCGCGCCCGTGCGCTCGCTGGAGGAAGGCATCGAGAAGGCCAATTCCCTGCCCTTCGGGCTGGCGGCCTATGCCTTCACCCATTCGGCGCGCAACGCGGATTTGCTGACCGACGGCGTGGAATGCGGCAATCTGTCGATCAACACGCTGGAAGCGTCGGTCGCCGAAACGCCGTTCGGCGGCGTGAAGGAAAGCGGTTACGGCCGCGAAGGCGGTGCGGAAGGTCTGCACCATTATATGATCGTGAAGAACGTCTCCCATCGCATGGCGATGGGCTGACGAACCGGGAGACACCGCGATGAAATATTCCCGCAGCGAAGCCAAGACCTACGCCCGCACCAATATGAAGGGTGTGTGGGCCGCCGCGTTGACGCCCTTCAAGGGGCCCGAACGCGCGATCGACGAAGCCGGATTCCAGCGCAATGTCGATCATTGGGTCGGCAAGCTTGGCATCGACGGCTTGTTCATCGCCGGCAAGCAGGGCGAGTTCTTCTCCATGAGCTTGGCCGAACGCAAACGCATGTTCGATCTGGCGGTCGAAGCGACTGGCAAGCGGGCGGGTACGATCATGTCGTGCTCCGACCAGAACATGGACACGGTCATCGAACTCGCCAAGCACGCGCAAAAGGCCGGGGCCGATTACATCGTCGTTCATGCGCCCGTGCTGCATTTCCTGAAGGCGCAGGACGAAACGCTGTTCAACTATTACAGCCATGTCGCGCGCCAGGTGGATATCGGCATCGCGCTGTGGAGCCATCCGGACTCCGGCTACCTCATGAGCCCGCAGCTTTGCACGCGCCTCGCCGAAATCCCGAACGTCGTGGCGATCAAATACTCGGTGCCGCGCCCGATGTATTCAGAGCTCACGCGGTTGGCGGGCGATAACCTGATCGTCTCGACGGCGTCGGAAGAGGAATGGTTCGACAACATCGTCGAACTCAAATGGCAGGTCTATCTCTGCTCCAACCCGCCTTTCCTGTTCCAAACCGCCGCCGACAAGCGCATGCGCGACTATACCGACCTCGCCTTCGCGGGCCGCATCGACGAAGCCAAGCGCATCCGCGACAGCCTGGAACCGGTGCGCGAAGCCTTCAAGCACAGCCGCCCGGCCGAGAAGCCGCACGCCCACGCCAAATATTGGCAGGATTGCCTGGGTCAAGCCGGCGGCGAGGTCCGCATGCCGCTATTGGGCCTGACCGATGCCGAAAAGAAGGCGATCGAAACGGCCATCGCGGGCAGCGGTCTTAAGGGAGTTTGAGCCATGTCGATCCTCGACCGTCCCGCCCCGCCGATTTCCGAATTGACGGTCCGCAAACCGTTCAACTTCCAGAAATGGATCGACGAGAACCGCCACTTCCTGAAACCGCCGGTCGGCAACAAGACGCTGTATCAAGAAGGCGGGGTGATCGTCCAAGTGGTCGGCGGGCCGAATTCGCGCGTCGACTTCCACGACGATCCGGTCGAGGAGTTCTTCTATCAGCTGAAGGGCGACATGATCCTGAAGATCGCGGACCGGGGTAAGATCTACGATCTGCCGATCCGCGAGGGCGAAGTCTTCCTATTGCCGCCCCACGCCCGCCATTCGCCGCAGCGCCCGGTACCCGATTCCATCGGTCTGGTCGTCGAAGGCACGCGCCGCCCCGGCGATATCGACGGTTTTGAGTGGTATTGCTTCGAATGCGGCGGCAAAGTCCACCGCGTCGAGGTGGAATTGAAGGATATCGTCAAAGACTTGCCGCCGCTTTACGATACGTTCTACGCCGATGAAAAGGCGCGGGTTTGCCCGCATTGCGGATCGGTCCATCCCGGCAAGGTGCCGCCGCCGGGCTGGGTCAAAATCTGACGGCTAGGCAGCGTCCGGCCGTTGGGTTAGAAATAGTTTAAGTCTAAAGCTTTCGGCCGAGACCGAGGCTCAAAACAGGAGAGGCAAAGATGAAGAGAAGAACGTTCCTCACCGTCGCCGGTGCGGGTGCCGCCACCCTCGCCGCCCCGTCGCTGCTGCGCGCGCAAAGCCCGGTGCGCATCGGCCTGATCACGACGCTGTCGGGTCCCGGCGGCTATATCGGTGCGGATATCCGCGACGCCTTCAACCTCGCCGTCGATATGGAAGGCGGCAAGCTGGGCGGCGTGCCCGTGCAGGTCGTCGTGGAAGACGACGGCTTCCGCCCCGGCCAAGGCAAGACGGTCGCCGAGCGCATGCTGCGCAACGACGGCATCAAGCTGCTGACCGGCATCGTGTTCTCGAACATCCTGGGCGCCACGCTGCCCGATATTCTGGACGCCGACGCGATCTACGTGTCGCCCAACGCCTCGCCGTCGAATTTCGCCGGCAAGGAGTGCCACAAGAACTTCTATTCGATCGCGTGGCAAAACGACACGCTGCACGAATCCGCCGGCCAGGTGGCCAAGGAACTCGGCCACAAGCGCGCGTTCATTCTGGCGCCGAACTACCAAGCGGGCCAAGACGCGCTCGCCGGCTTCAAGCGCATGTTCGGCGGCACGATCGTGGGCGAGCAATACACGCGCCTCGACCAAACCGACTACGCGGCCGAAATGGCGGCGATCCGTGCGGCCAATCCGGACGTGGTGTTCCAGTTCCATCCGGGCGGGCTCGGCATCGCCTTCCTGCGCCAATACGCGCAAGCGGGCCTCATCGGCCGCATCCCGATGGTCGTCGCGGCCCCGTCGCTCGACCACACGACGCTGAAGGCCGTGGGCGACGTCGCCGACGGGCTGTGGGTGTCGTCGCACTGGAACGTCGATTTCGACAACGCGGCGAACAAGAAGTTCATGGCCGGCTTCACGCAGAAGCACAATCGCACGCCGACCTACTACGCCTCGCAGAGCTACGACACGGCGCTGGCCATCGCCGCCGCGTTGCAGCAGACCAAGGGCGACATCAAGCCGGACGTGTTCCGCACGGCGATGGTAAAGGCCGATTTCGCATCGGTGCGCGGCGCCTTCAAGTTCGGCCCGAACCAGCACCCGATCCAAGATTGGTACGCGCTGAAGGCCGGTAAGGCCGCGTCGGGCGAAATGCAGATCGTCACGCAGCGCAAAGTGCTCACCGCGCACGGCGACATCTACGCGGCGCAGTGCAAACTCTAAACGTTTGAATCGCGCCCGGAAGCCGTCCCCGAATTCGGGGTTCGGTTTCCGGGCGTTGGTTTTTGGCGCAAGCGTTTTCGGATCGGCATGTCGCTTCTTTTCGTCGAACAGGTTCTGAACGGGTTGCAGCTCGGCGTCATGCTGTTCCTGCTCGCGGCGGGGCTGACGCTGATCTTCGGTATCATGGGCATCATCAATCTCGCCCATGGCTCGCTCTATATGGTCGGCGCCTATGCGGGCTCGATCACCGCTTCGTCGACCGGCTCTTTCCTGCTCGCCATTCCCGCGGGCCTCGCGGCGGCGGCCGTCACCGGCCTTGCGGTCGAATATCTCGTCATCCGCAAGCTCTACGATCGCGACCATCTCGATCAGGTGCTCGCGACCTACGGCCTCGTGCTGCTGTTCAACGAGTCCGTCTCCCTGATTTTCGGCCGCCAGCCGTTGTTCGTCGGCGTTCCCGCCGCGCTGTCGGGCTCGGTCGAAATCCTGCCGGGCATGACCTTCTCGGTCTATCGCCTGACGATCATCGTCGCCGGTCTCGTCATCGCCGTCGGGCTTTACGCGCTGATCCAGCGCACGCGCCTGGGCATGTTGATCCGTGCCGGTGCCACCAACCGCGACATGGTTCGCGCCTTGGGCGTGGACATCAAACTTCTCTATACGCTGGTCTTCGGCCTGGGCGCGTTGCTCGCCGGCTTCGCGGGCGTGATGGCCGGCCCGCTTCTGTCGGTTCAGGTCGGCATGGGCGAGCAGATCCTGATCATGACCTTCGTCGTCGTCGTCGTCGGCGGCGTGGGCTCGATCCGCGGCGCCCTGTTCGGCGCCATCGTCGTCGGTCTCGTCGATACGCTATTGCGCGCCTTCCTGCCCCAGCTCGTGCGCGGCATGCTGGCCGACCCGTCGGAGGCCGATCAGCTTTCCGCCGGGCTCGCCTCGATGGGCGTCTATGTCTTGATGGCGATCGTGCTGCTCTGGCGCCCGCAAGGGCTGTTCCCGGCGCGGGGTTGATCGGCATGCACGATCCCTTCAAATTCTCCGGCAAGGCGCTGATCGCGATCGCGATCCTGATCGCGGCGTTGGTGGCACTTCCGTTTATCGCCAAGGCGGTCGGCTTGCCCGCGACCACGCCGCTCGCCACGCGCCTGCTGATCTACGCTATCGCCGCGGGCAGCTTGAATCTGGTCCTCGGCTTCGGCGGCATGGTCAGCTTCGGCCACGCGGCGTTCTACGGTGTCGGAGGCTACACGGTCGGCATCCTGTTCCAACATTTGCGTATCGGCGAGCCGCTGTTCGGTTTCATCCCCGGCACCGAACAATTCCTGATCGCCGTGCCCGCCGCGATCCTGGTCGCGGGCGCTTTCGCGCTGTTGATCGGCGCGCTGGCTTTGCGTACTTCCGGCGTGCAGTTCATCATGATCACGCTCGCCTTCGCGCAGATGCTGTTCTTCCTGTTCGTCGCGTTGAAGCGCTATGGCGGCGACGACGGCTTGATCATCCGCCGGCGCAACGCGCTGTTCGACCTCAACATGCGCGACGACATGACCTTCTATTTCGTCGTGCTGATCGTGACGATCGGCTTCTATCTGTTGATGTGGCGCATCGCCGCGTCGCGCTTCGGCATGGTGCTGGGTGCCATCCGACAGAACGAGCGCCGCGTAGCCGCACTCGGCATTGCCGTCTATCGCTATAAGCTTGCGGCTTTCACCATCGCGGGCATGGGGGCGGGTCTCGCGGGCGGTTTGGTCGCCAACTACGCGCGCTTCGTCAGCCCCGACATGCTGCATTGGACGAAATCGGGCGAGTTGATGGTGATGGTCATCCTCGGCGGTGCCGGCACGCTGCTCGGTCCCCTGTTCGGCGCCTTCGCGCTGGTGACGCTCGAAACCGTGCTCAGCGGCTGGACCGAGCGCTGGCAGTTGTTCCTCGGCCCCATCCTGCTGCTGATCATTCTCTATTTCCGCGGCGGCCTGTCGGGACTGTTCAAATTCATCGGCGGGGGCGGCAAATGAGTGCGGCCCCGCTGCTGTCGATTGACAGCCTCTACAAGACCTTCGGCGGCTTGACCGCCACGGACAACCTGACGCTCGACGTGCGCGCGGGCGAGATCCACGCGCTGATCGGCCCCAACGGGGCGGGCAAGACGACGGTCATCAATCAATTGACCGGCGAGTTGACGCCCAATGGCGGGCGTATCCTGCTCGACGGGCAGGACATCACCACCCTGCACGTGCATGCGCGCGTGCATCGCGGTTTGGGCCGCACGTTCCAGATCGTGCAGTTGATGGGGAGTTACACCGCCCTCGATCATGTGGCGCTGGCGGTGCAAGCCCATCAAGGTCATTCCTTCCGGTTTTTCCGCGCGGCACGCGACGATCGCGGTTTGCGCGACCCGGCCCACGCGCTGCTCGAACGCGTCGGCTTGAAGGCGCGCGCCGACGAACCCGTCGCGTCGCTGTCGCATGGCGAGCGCAAGCAACTCGAACTCGCCGTGGCCTTGGCGATGGAGCCGCGCTTGCTGCTGCTCGACGAACCGATGGCAGGTTTGGGCCCGGTCGAAACCGCGCAGATGGTCGAATTGCTGCAAAGCCTCAAAGGCCGGTTCGCGATGCTGCTGGTCGAACACGATATGGAAGCCGTCTTCTCCCTCGCCGACCGTATTTCGGTGCTGGTCGGCGGGCGCGCGATCGCGACCGGCTCGGCCGCCGAAATTCAAGCCGATCCTGCCGTGCGCATCGCCTATCTCGGCGAAGGAGACGCCTAGATGCTGCGCGTCAGCGACCTCGCCTCCGCCTACGGCGACAGCCAAGTGCTGTTCGGCATCGATCTTTCCATCGATCGCGGCGAGGTCGTGACGCTGCTTGGCCGTAACGGCGTGGGCAAGACCACGACGATCCGCACCATCATGGGGTTGGTCAAGGCGCGCGGCGGCAAGGTCGATTTCGACGGCACCGCGCTGATCGGCCGGCCGCCGGAAGGGATCGCACGGCTGGGTATCGGCCTCGTCCCCGAAGGGCGCCAGGTCTTCCCGACGCTGACCGTGCACGAAAATCTGGTCGCGACCGCCGCCAATCGCTTGAAGCGCGCCACGCCCTGGACGATCGACCGCGTGACGGCGCTGTTCCCGCGCTTGGGCGAACGCCTGACGCAATCGGCGGGCACGTTGTCGGGCGGCGAACAGCAAATGCTCGCCATCGGCCGCGCACTGATGACCAATCCCGATCTTTTGATCCTCGACGAAGCGACCGAAGGTCTCGCCCCGGTGATCCGCGCCGAAATCTGGCGCTGCATCGAAACGCTGAAGGGCGAAGGCCAATCGATCCTGATCGTCGATAAGAATCTCAAAGTGCTCCGCCGTCTGGCGGATCGCCATTACGCGATCGAAAAGGGCCGCACGGTGTGGTCCGGGACGGGTGCGGACCTCGACCGCGATGCGGAACTGGTGCATCGCTATGTCGGCGTCTGAAGTCTTCATCGTTCGCGGCACGTCCAACGCTGCCGATCCTTTGACCGCTTTCGCGGACTCGCTGTGGCAAGCGGTCGGCGGGTTGATGAAAGCTGGCGGCACGCCCGGCACGATGCGCGCGATGACGTGGACCGCGCCGAACCCGGCAATGCTGTCGCCGCAACGGCGCATCATCGACCGGCTTTATCGCGAAGCCTTGGGCGGTGCGCGCACGCAAATCACCGTGCAAGCGGGCGATGCGATTGCCGTCGAGATCGTGGCCGTAAAAGCCCCCGCCCCCAATCCCGAGCCGGTCTGGCACGGGCTGTCGCGTGCCGAACTCGCGCGCGAATATTCGCCGCGCAACCAAGTGCCGGATATGCGCCCCTTGTTCCGCCAATGGACGCGCGAAGGTACGGCGTGGCGCGCGAACCATGCCGCGATCGATATCGCCTACGGCAAATCGCCGGACGAGAATTTCGATCTGTATTTGCCCAAGGGCAAGAAATCGCCGCCGGTGTGGATGTTCATCCATGGCGGCTATTGGCAGGCGACCGGCAAGGAACAGCACGCGCAGTATATGCAAGGCATGCTCGATGCGGGCTTCGCCGTCGCCAATGTCGATTACACGCTCTGCCCCGACATTCCGCTGTCGGGTATCGTCGATCAGATCGGCGCATGCATCGACTTCATCGCCGCGAACGGTTCGGCACTGGGCGTCGACGGCACGTCAATCCATGTCTCCGGCCATTCGGCGGGCGGGCATCTTTCCGCGATGATG